>JAYVQD010000331.1:0-6154 GCA_043777275.1 Nitrosomonadales bacterium | reverse complement strand
GCCGCAGCGCACACGGCCGTCGCGCGACAGCAATACCTCGGGCTCCACGTTAAAGCTCGTGGCGCAGTTCGGGCAGGTCGTTACCATCGACATGGGTTTGTTCCGCTTACCGCTTACATTACATCGCGTTACGTTACGTTGCGGACGTCAGGCGCTTACTGCCGGCGAGCAGCACCCACTCGTCTTCGGGCTCAGTGGTGTGCATGTCGAACCACGGGCGGTAGGCGTCGCGCACTTCGTCCGCCTGTTCAGCCAGTATGCCGGACAGCGCGACCATCCCGCCCGGCGCAGTGAGTCTGGCGAGCAGCGGCGCGAGTACCGTCAATGGATTCGCCAGAATATTGGCCACCACCACGTTAGCAGTCGATTTCAATTCATCCGCTGCCGCGTAAAAAGACACCTCGGTGTGATTTTGGTTGGCGTTGTTACGCGCGGCGATCAGCGCCTGTTCGTCGATATCAACCCCTTGCGCGTGCGCCGCACCGAGCTTCACCGCGGCAATCGCGAGAATGCCGGAGCCGCAGCCATAGTCGATCACGGTTGCGCCGGGCGGCATGTGCGTGTCGAGCCAACGCAGGCACAGCCGCGTGGTCGGATGGGTGCCGGTGCCGAATGCCAAGCCGGGATCGAGCCGGATATTGATGGCGCTGGCGTCCACCACGTCATGCCAGGTCGGCACCACCCACAGACGCGGCGTTACGTGTAGCGGCGCGAATTGCGATTGCGTGAGACGCACCCAATCCTGGTCATCAATGCGATCCATGCCGTACGGCGTGGTTGACGGCAGCGAGACAGCTTGCAGCGCTTCAGACAGCACACCGGCGAGATTGGCCTCCTGCGCAAATAACGCCACCACGCGATTGGTGCGCCAATTCAGCGCGGGTGCGCTGCCGGGCTCGGCAAACAACGGGCGCTCGCTGGCGGTGCCGGCGGCGGCGTCGGTAACCTCCACCGAAAACGCACCGCGCTCGAGCAACGCGTCCGACAGCGTTTCGACGCAGCGCGAATCAACGATCAGGGTGACGGAGAGGAAGGGCATTGTTTGCGTTGGGCGTTGGGCGTTGGGGGTTCGGAGTTGGGAGTTTAGCGTGGCGCGCGCGACGGGGTTGCTCCCAACTCTGAACGCTCCACGCCATACGCGCATTTCACTCTGCCTTAACCAACTTGGCCAGTCTTTCTTCAAGATAGTGAATGCTGGTGCCGCCACGCAGAAACGCCGCGTCGCGCAGCAAATCCTGGTGCAGCGGGATATTGGTCTTGATGCCTTCGATCACGGTTTCGGATAAGGCAATCGATAACCGCGCGATCGCCTGCTCGCGGGTGTCGCCGTAAGCGATTATTTTACCGATCAGCGAATCATAATTCGGCGGCACGGTGTAGCCGCTGTAGGCGTGCGAATCGACGCGTATGCCCGGGCCGCCGGGCATGTGCAACGAGGTAATGCGCCCCGGCGAGGGGGTGAATTTGTAGGGGTCTTCGGCGTTGATACGGCATTCGATGGCGTGGCCCGACAGCATCACATCGCGTTGCCGGAGTGCCAACTTTTCGCCGGCAGCAATGCGTATCTGCATCTGCACGATGTCGAGGCCGGTAATCAATTCGGTCACCGGATGTTCAACCTGCAGGCGTGTATTCATTTCGATAAAATAAAACTCGCCTCCTTCGTATAAAAACTCAAAGGTGCCGGCGCCTTCGTAGCCGATCTTGCGGCAGGCTTCGGCGCAGCGCTCGGCGGTGCGCGAGCGCGCGCGTTGGTTCAGCAGCGGCGCGGGCGCTTCTTCAATGATTTTCTGGTGGCGGCGCTGCATCGAGCAATCGCGGTCGCCGAGATACAGTGCGTTCTTGTGTTTGTCGGCGATCACCTGGATTTCAATGTGGCGCGGCCGCTCCAGAAACTTCTCCATGTAGATCATGGGATTGTTGAATGCCGCCTGCGCCTCGGCGCGCGTGGTATTGGCGGCGTTAAGCAGCGCCGCTTCGGTATGCACCACGCGCATGCCGCGTCCGCCGCCGCCGCCCGATGCCTTGATAATCACCGGGTAACCGATCTCGCGTGCGATGCGGATAATTTCCTTGGGCTCTTCGGGCAGCGCGGTATCGTTGCCCGGCACCACCGGCACGCCCGCTTTTTTCATCGCATTCTTGGCACTGACCTTGTCGCCCATCAGGCGGATGGTTTCCGCGCGCGGCCCAATAAACACAAAGCCGCTTTGATCGACGCGCTCGGCAAAATCGGCGTTTTCGGCCAGAAAGCCATAGCCCGGATGGATCGCCTCGGCGTCGGTGACTTCGGCGGCGCTGATGATAGCCGGCATATTCAGATAGCTGCCGCTGGACGCCGCCGGGCCGATACATACCGACTCGTCGGCCAGCTTCACATACTTGGCTTCCGCGTCCGCCTCGGAATACACCACCACATTCTTGATGCCCATTTCGCGGCACGCGCGCTGGATGCGCAGGGCGATTTCGCCGCGGTTGGCGATGAGAATTTTTCCGAACATTTGTGCTTCGCTGAGAGTTGAGGGTCTGGAGTTGGGAGTTGAAAGTGGCGTGATGGGATTGGAAAGTTACTCTCAACTCCGAACGCTCAACGCCAAACGCATCATGCGATCACCATCAGCGGCTGGCCGTACTCGACCGGCTGCCCGTTCTCAACGAGAATTTCCTTAATCACGCCTTCCGCGCCGCCTTCGATTTCGTTCAATAGTTTCATCGCTTCAATGATGCATACGGTTTCGTCGGCTTTGACCGTTTGGCCCAGTTCGACAAACGGTTTGCCGCCGGGCGATGACGAACGATAGAAGGTGCCGACCATCGGGGATTTGAGGACAAAACCCTGGGGTTCGGCGACCGGCGCTGCGGTTTCGGCGGCAGGCACTGCGGAGGCAAGGGCTGCCGGTGCGGCCATCGCCAGCGGCGCGCCGCCCGTGGCGTGTGCGTAACTCACGTGACCGCCAACGGGCCCACGGCTGATCCGCACACGTTCCTCGCCTTCCTGAATTTCCAGTTCGGAAATGTCAGACTGCTGTACCAAGTCGATCAATGTCTTAACTTTTCGTAAGTCCATGTTTTTATTCCTCTTTATCTGCGAGGCGCGGTATGGCGCAAGGCGTAAGCCAGTGCTAACTCATAGCCCTTGGCACCGAGGCCGCTGATGACGCCGACGGCGATATCGGTGAAGTACGAGTGGTGCCGGAATGCCTCGCGCGCGAACACGTTCGACAAATGCACTTCGATAAACGGGATGCGCACCGCCGTCAGCGCGTCGCGCATGGCGACGCTGGTATGCGTATAAGCGGCCGGATTGATAATGATGAAATTCACGCCCTCGCGCCCGGCCTGCTGAATACGATTGACCAGATCCGCTTCAGAATTGCTTTGAAACGCCGCAAGACTCGCGCCGCCGTCCTGCGCCAGTTGCGTCAGGCGCTTTTCTATCGCGGCCAGCGTATCGCCGCCATAGATTTCCGGCTCGCGGGTGCCGAGCAGATTAAGGTTGGGGCCATTGAGCAGCAGCAGGTTCTTGTTGGACATGAGGCAAGCCCCCTTCTGGCGTTGCGAATCGCCGCAGATGGCATTTAATCCGAAGATACTACCACTTTAGATAAATTTAGAGAATTTTGCGTGCCGGATATTATTGTTTAGAGAAGTGGAGCGATCAGGGCTTCGAGCTTTTCCTGGGTCAGCCCACCCAACTCGGTTGCAACAATCTGGCCTTTGCGATCCAGGATGACGGTAAAGGGCAGCGCACGCCGGCTGTTTCCCGCCTGCCGGGACACCTCAACGGTATCGAACGTGCCGATCAGCGATGGATAGTTGATGTTGAATTTTAGTGCAAAATCGCGTGTTTTATCTACCTGATCGATTGAGATACCCACAAATTGCAGCCCCTTGGCAGCGTACTTTTCCTGCATTTTGACGAATATCGGGACTTCTTCCAAGCACGGCGCGCACCAAGTGGCCCAAAAATTGACCACCAGCACTTTACTGCGCCACTGGTTAAGCCGCTGCGGATTGTTTTGGTGGTCAGGCAGCGTGAGTGAAAATATCGCATCGGACGCGCTGACCTCAGGTGGCGCAGTCGGCGCAGGCTGCTCAGACCCCTTAATCCAAAGGCCCGCGCCGAACGCCGTCATCGCGATGAACGCATACAGAAAGTACCGCAGAATCTTATTAGACAAGAGTTACCGTCACTTAATGAAAAATAATGGGTTGATAGACAAAGATATCCGAAGATCAGAACTTAAGCGCTTCGTCCAGAACGCCCGCGAACTTTTCAGCATTCTGAAAACCAATTACTCGTAAGCCATTGATCTCTTTACCATTTTTATCAAAGAAGATGATTCCAGGCGGGCCAAACAGGCGAAAGCGCTTGAGCAGCGCCTGATGCTCTGCGTTGTTGGCGGTCACATCCACCTGCACTTTGACCATGCCCGCCAGGCGCTGTTTGACCTGCTCGTCAGCAAAAGTGAAGCGCTCCATCTCCTTGCACGACACGCACCAGTCGGCATAAAAATCGAGCAGCAACGGCTTGCCGCTGATGGCTGCCGCCTTGAGCGCTGCGTCCAACTCAGCGCCCGTGGTGACGCGCTTGAACAACGGTTCGCCGGGCACCGGTGTTCCTGGCACGCTCGGCACCGAGGTAACGCCGGCCACCAAACCCGACAGCGGCCGCAAAATGTCTTTTGCGCCGGAGAACGCGCCGACCATGAAAGCCGTACCGGCCAGCAAGGCGATCACGCCGATGCCTTTCGCAAAGCGCTGAAAACCATGCGCGTGTTGCGGCAGCGGATCGATCACGCGCAAATGCACCGCGGTCACGATCAGCAGCACCGCCCAGGCCAGCATCTCCACCGCCAGCGGAATCAGCGGCGACACCAGATAGATGGCCACCGCGAGCAGCAGCACGCCGAAAAAGCGTTTGATCGTATTCATCCACGGCCCGGCCTTGGGCAGCAACGCACCCGCCGACGCCCCCACCGCCAGCAGCGGCACGCCCATGCCCAGCGCCATGGCAAACAAGGCCGCACCGCCGAGTACGCCGTCGCGGCTTTGGCTGATATACAGCAGCGCGCCCGCCAACGGCGCCGCCACGCACGGGCCAACGATCAGCGCCGACAGCATCCCCATCACGAACACACCGGTGTATTTGCCGCCCGGTAATTTGTTCGAGGTTTCAGACAGCCGCGTTTGCAGGTTTGCGGGCAATTGCAACTCATAGACCCCGAACATCGCCATCGCCAGGGTCACGAATACCACGGCAAAGCTGCCCAATACCCACGGATTTTGCAGCGCCGCCGACAACATCGCGCCTGACAAACCAGCCGCCACACCGGCCAGCGCATAGGTAATCGCCATCCCCAGCACATACGCCACCGACAACATGAAGCCATGCAGACGCGTCATCGCAGCGCCGCGCCCGACGATCATGCCCGACAAAATCGGAATCATCGGCAACACGCACGGCGTCAATGACAGCAGCAGACCGAAACCGAAAAAGCTCGCGATCAGCAGCCACAAGCTGCCTTGAAACAGTGACGCGACGCGCGAGTCTTCAGCAACGGCCGCAGCAGGCGTTTTGTTATCCCCTTGTCCCAACAAGCGTGAAAGCGGATCGCCACCGGCCGCCGCACCACTGCCTGCCCCCACCATCGCAGCACCACCTGCCATCGTGAGTTGTATCTTGCTGTCCATCGGCACATAACACACGCCGACATCGGCGCAGCCTTGCGAGGTCGCGATGAGCGCGACTTTGCCATCGGCGGGCTCGGTCACCGGCACCACGATTTTGATCTCGCCGCGATGCGTCTGCACCTCGCCGAAGAACTCATCCTTCTTCATTTTTCCCTGCGGAATCTGTGCCGCGCCCAACTTCACCGCCGCCGGTTCCGCGGCAAACGCAAAGCGCTCGCGATACAGGTAATAACCCTCGGCAATCTGGTAGCGCACTTCGATGTTCGACGCATCCAGCACGCGCGCGGAAAAACGAAACGCTTTTTCGGGCTCAAGCAGCTCCGGCTGCGCCGCTGACGCCACAAGGGTTCCGCACAAAAAATACAATAAAAACAAATACTTACATAAGTTCCGCATCACACTTCCAATGTTTCCTGCGTGGCTGCTTCCACCCATTGCAGATAGCCCGGCGAACCGTGCG
>JAYVQD010000330.1:0-6155 GCA_043777275.1 Nitrosomonadales bacterium | reverse complement strand
GCGTGCAATGGCACCTGAAACCGCAAAGCGTTGAAGATCGCATCGGCGAATTGCAGGGCAAGGAATTCGCGCAAACCTCGCTTGCCATCGACGAAAATAACGCCAACCTCAAACTGCAAGGCCGCATCAGCGCACCCGCGATGGCACGCGCCTCGCAGGACGCGCAGTATTTTTATGTCAACGGGCGCTACGTGCGCGACAAATTACTGTCGCACGCGGTGCGTCAGGCCTACCAGGATGTGCTGCACCACGGCCGCCATCCGTGCTTTGTGCTGTTTCTCGACATTGATCCGTCGCTGGTCGATGTCAACGTGCATCCCACCAAAACCGAAGTGCGCTTTCGCGACAGCCGCGCCGTGCATCAGTACGTGTTTCATGCGTTGTCCAAAGCACTGGCAGGAACGGCGGGCGATGCCATTACCACGCAGCAGGCTGCTTCGGGCTTCTCGGGGTTTTCCGCCGCGCATGCCACCGGCAGTGCGCCGCGCGCCTGGGGAGTCTCCGGCAGAGCCTCCCCTGATTCCACGGGTATGTCTTACGCACCGCGCCAAAGCGCCATGGCGCTACACGCAGCGGAAGCACCGGCGTTCTACGACACCCTGTTTGGCACACCCTCTGCCGCGCCCGCAGCGATGCCCGCGACGCAAAATGAAACACCTCCACTGGGTTTCGCACTCGCGCAGTTAGCCGGCATCTACATCCTGGCGGAGAATCAGCACGGGCTGGTGATTGTCGATATGCACGCCGCGCACGAGCGCATCATGTACGAAAAACTCAAAAATGCGCTCGATGAACAATCGATTCCCATGCAGCCGCTGCTGGTGCCGGTGATGCTCAGCGCCAGCACGCTCGACATCGCCACCGCCGAGGAACACGCGGCAACGCTGCGCCAGATCGGCTTTGACGTGGCGCCCGCCTCACCCACCTCGCTGACCCTGCGCGCCGTGCCGGCGATGCTGGCGGATGCCGACGTGCGCACGCTGGCGGCGGATGTATTGCGTGAGGTGCGCGAGGTCGGCGCCAGCCGCGTGCTGACGGAACGCCGCAACGAATTGCTCGGCACCATGGCGTGCCACGCCGCCGTACGCGCGAACCGCCGGCTCACGGTAACGGAGATGAACGCACTGCTGCGCGATATGGAAACCACCGAACGCTCGGGTCTATGCAATCATGGCCGCCCCACCTGGCGGCAGGTCACGGTGGCGGAGCTGGACAAATTATTCCTGCGCGGACAGTAAAAAACATTACCACAATAAGACGAACCCCAACATGAGCCAGCCGAATCACCCGCCCGCCATTATCATCATGGGCCCGACCGCCAGCGGCAAAACCGCGCTGGCGTGCAGTCTGTCGCAAACGCTTGCCAGCGAAATCATCAGCGTTGATTCCGCGCAAATTTACAAAGAAATGAACATCGGCACCGCCAAACCGGATGCTGAGTTTTTGCAGAAGCACCCGCACCACCTGATCGACATTATCGAGCCGCACGAGTCTTACTCGGCAGCCAAATTCCGCGACGACGCGTTGATCCACATGCGCGAGATCACCGAGAGCGGCAAGATTCCGCTGCTGGTGGGCGGCACCATGATGTATTTCAAGTCATTGATCGAAGGACTGAACGATTTACCGGAAGCCGATCCGATGACACGCATGCTGATCGACACACTGGCTGAAGAAAATGGCTGGCCCGGCGTTCACGAAAAATTAAAAGAAGTCGATCCCGAATCCGCCGCACGTCTTGATCCCAACGACTCGCAGCGCATCCAGCGCGCGCTGGAGATCTACCACCTCACCGGCAAACCGATGACGGAGTGGCTGGCGAAACCCAAATACGTTTACTTTCCCTATACACCCATCCGTATTTCGATCACGCCCAGCGACCGCGCCGTGCTGCACGAACGCATCGCCACGCGCTTCGACGACATGCTCAACGCCGGGCTGGTAGAAGAGGTCGCACGGCTGCGCGAAGAATACGTGCTCGAATCCGATATGCCTTCGATGCGCTGCGTCGGCTACCGGCAGGCATGGCAACACTTGAATGGCCATTTCGGACTGGGCGAACTGCGTGAACAAGGCATCGCCGCGACACGCCAGCTCGCCAAGCGGCAACTGACCTGGCTGCGCGCCATGGGAGACAGCGGCGAAGTCGCCGAATTTGATTGTCTCGACCCGGATATAAACGCTCGCGTACTCGACTACATCCGCCAGGAACTGGAAGCGCATTACGCAACCGAAGGCGCTGTTTGAACCGGCGCGTCATTGCCACGCACTTCACTATTTTGTTCACCTACGCTTTGCCCTTCACCTCGGCCACCACCCGTCCGCGCGCGAAACCGATCTTCAGCATGTCGCCCGCGTTCAGTGTGTCGGCGTCGCGCACGATGACACCGCTCGCGGTTTCGGCAATACTGTAACCGCGCTCCAGCACGCGCTGCGGATTGAGTGTACCAATCTGCGCCTCGGTGCGTATTAACCGCGACTGCGCCAACTCAATAGTGCGCCGCATCGCCTCATGCAATCCGCGCGCCGCTTGCAGCATCTCGCGGGACCGTGCGGGCACATCCGGGCGCGCGTTGCGCAAACCCTGTGCCGCCGCGCTCACCGCCCACGCGCGGCGCTCCGCCGCGTGCTTGAACGCGCCCTGCAGCCGGCCGCCCAATTGCAGCACATGGCGCGCGCGTTCGCGCAGGCGTTCGCCGGGATGCGTGAGACGCCGCGACAAATAATCCAGTTTCTGCATGCGGTCTTCGAGCATGCGCCCGGCGCCTCTCGCTAACGCCCGTTGGTGCTGGCCTACCTGTTCGAGCAATTCGGCACGATCAGGGCTTGCCAGTTCCGCCGCCGCCGTGGGCGTGGGCGCGCGCGCGTCCGCTACAAAATCGGCGATGGTGAAATCGGTTTCGTGGCCGACGCCGGTGACTACCGGGATCGCGCAGGCGTGGATCGCACGCGCCACCACTTCCTCGTTGAACGACCACAGGTCTTCGATGCTGCCGCCGCCGCGGCAGACAATCAGCACGTCCAACTGATCCAGTTCAGCGCGCACCGAAGCGGTGGCAATCGCCTGCATGATTTTCGCGGCGGCGCCGTCACCCTGCACCGGCGTGGGGTAAATCACCACGGGTATGGATGGCATGCGGCGCTTTAAGGTGGTCAACACATCACTTAGCGCGGCAGCCTGCGGCGAGGTCACCACGCCAATAGCGCGCGGGAAGGCGGGAATCTCGCGTTTGCGCTCCTCCGCGAACAAACCTTCCTGGTCGAGTTTGGCCTTAAGCTTCTCGAAGGCTTCGTAGAGCGCGCCGAGTCCCGCACGACGCATCGCTTCGACGTTGATTTGATACTTGCCGCGCGCCTCGTACACCGTCGCCACCGCCCGCACCTCGACCTGCATGCCATTGTCGGGCTGCCAGTCAATGTGCTGCGCCTTGTGGCGGAACATCACACAATCCACCTGTGCGGAGGCATCTTTGAGGGTGAAATACCAGTGGCCGGAATCGTAGCGCCGCAGATTGGAGATTTCACCCGCGACCCACATCAGCGGCAGCGATTGTTCGATTGCCAACCGCGCCAGCCGATTCAGTTCGCTGACCGAGATGACGAGTGGCTGCCGCAGAATGTCGCTGTTTGAAAACATGGACCGATTCTAATCGAATAGCCGAGCGCGCCAGGGCACGCAGCGCCAGCACCCGCGCACGTCCCCGAGGAAATGCAAAAGTGAGGATTTGGCGTTGATTTAAAGGGAGTTTTTCCTGCCGCCCGAGTGGCATCATCCACAGAGTGCGGCAAGTCGTTGTTGTAAAAATGCTTTTAGGGCTAGTGTTCGTTGAATTTACTTAAGTATTTGTTTTTATTAATATTTTTAAATAGTGCAATAGTTGGGCGGCCGCAAATTCTCCAATCCGCAACACGACTTAGCACCATTCCACACAGGTTACGCACAACTTTATCCACAGGTTCTGTGGACAAGTTTTCGGCGGGGCAAAAAAGTAACAAAAACAGCCGGGCGACCGTTGACATCGGCAACCCTGCAATGTTATTCAAACACGCCAGTGAGCCGTGCGCTAACAACTCTGCACACGGGGTTATCGACGCACCCGGCAGCACCCGGCAGCACCCGGCGCACCCGGCCAACTTGCCGAAAACCCAATCACAATATATAGTTAGCACAATATTCTCAGGGGGTTTCTATAGTGTTCTCGATCATCCAAGCGGCAGGTTGGCCGGTATGGCCACTCATCCTCGCCTCAGTTATCGCGCTGGCGATCATTGGTTATCAGCTGTGGTCTCTGCGCGACAGTCTGGTCATGCCGCGCGGCTTGCTCATGCGCACCGTGCAGGAATATCGCCAGAACGGCGCCACCCCGCAATCCATCGAGAAGCTCGCGGTCGGGTCACCGTTGGGGCAAATCCTCGCCGCAGGACTTAAAAATATCACCGCGTCGCCGGCGATACTCAAGGAATCCATCGAAGAAGCCGGTCACTTGACCGCCATCGATCTGGAACGCTTTCTCACCACGCTGGGAACGATCGCCGCCATCTCGCCACTGCTCGGCCTGTTCGGTACGGTGATCGGCATGATCGAAATCTTCGGCGCCACGTCGCCGTCCGGCAACAGCAATCCGGTGCAACTGGCGCACGGCATTTCGATCGCGCTCTACAACACGGCGCTGGGCCTGGTGGTGGCGGTGCCGAGCATGATTTTCTACCGCCATTTTCGCGGCAAAGTCGATACGCTGCTGGTGGAGATGGAAATGCAGGGTGTCAAGCTCATCGAAATCATTCACGGTGAACGGCAGGCATGAAATTCCGCACCCGCGCCTTCCGGGAGGAACCAGAGATCAACTTTATTCCGTTGATCGATGTGCTGTTGGTGATCCTGATCTTCCTGATCATCACCACCACCTATACCAAACAATCCGAACTGCAAATCAACCTGCCGACGGCCGATGCCTCGAAATCGCCGGATCGCGTCGATCAAATCGACATCGCGATCGACGCCAGCGGCAAGTATGTGGTGAACAAGAACGGCCTCACTTACAGCACGCGCGATGCGCTGGCCACCGAATTAAAGCGCGCGGCGGGCGACATGAAAGACCCGGTCATCGTCATCAGCGCCGACGCGCAAGCCTCGCACCAATCGGTGATACGCGTGATGGAAGCCGCGCAGTTCGCGGGTTACGGCAAGATTACCTTCACCATCCAGACCGGCAAAAAGTAGCGCAGCTTCGCGCTCGTCCATGCTGTTAACCTCCCCGGCGCACCGTTAATGTCCGGCCATCCGGTTTCCTGGACACACATCACCGCGCTGACGCTGGTACTGATGCCCGTCTCGTGGCTCTATGGCCTCGTCGTAACCCTGCGTCGCGCCCTCTACACCGCGGGCCTGCTGCGCAGCGAACGCCTTTCGGCGCCGGTCATTGTTGTTGGCAATATCACCGTCGGCGGCACCGGCAAAACGCCGCTGGTGTTATGGCTCGTCGAACACTTGCGCACCGCAGGATATCAGCCGGGAATCGTCAGCCGCGGTTATCGTAAATCAGGCGCCGTCGGACCCGGAAACAACGAACCGCGCTCGGTGGGAATCAACGACGATGCCGCACTGTGCGGCGATGAGCCGGTGTTGCTCGCGCGGCGCAGTGGTTGTCCGGTGTGGATAGGCGCGGATCGCGTCGCGGTCGCGCGCGCATTGCTGGCGGCGCACCCGGACTGCGATGTCATCGTGAGCGACGATGGCCTGCAACACTATCGTCTCGCGCGTGACGCCGAAATCGCGGTGATCGATGACGCGCGCAAATTCGGCAACAGACTCCTGCTGCCCGCAGGCCCGTTGCGCGAGCCCACCTCGCGCCTGGACAGTGTCGATGCGGTGGTACTGCGCGTTGACGACAAACCGCCCGACACCTCCGGCGGCAGACCCGCGCCGCGATTTGCGATGTGGCTGGAAGCCGGGCCGTTTCGCAACCTGCTCAATCCGGACACCACGGTGGACGCGCAGCATTTCCGCGGCCAGCGCGTGCATGCCGCCGCCGGCATCGGTAACCCCGATCATTTTTTCAATACGCTGAAAAGCCTCGATCTTGACTTCACCGCGCATCCATTCCCGGATCATCATCCCTACACGCAGGCGGATCTGGCGTTTGACGACTGCGACG
>JAYVQD010000329.1:0-6163 GCA_043777275.1 Nitrosomonadales bacterium | reverse complement strand
GGCGGGTGGCGCTGACCAATGCCGCGCCCATCGGCAATTTTCGCGGGGCAGGGCGTCCCGATATTGCGTATGTGGTCGAACGGCTGGTGCATCAGGCGGCGGCGGAAACCGGCATGGACCCGGTTGAATTACGCCGCCGCAACACCATACCGGCGTCAGCGTTTCCGTACAAAACGCCGATGGGTGCGGTGTATGAAAACGCCGACTTTGCCGGCCTGATGGACAAAGCGATGGCAGCAGCGGATTGGGACGGCTATGCCGCGCGTCAGGCTGCGTCGGCCAAGGCAGGCAAGCTGCGCGGCCGCGGCATGGCAACGGTGATTGAAACCACCAACGCCGGCATGTACAACAAAGATCAGGTGGCGCTGGAGGTGGATCGCGACGGACGCGTGACGGTGCATACCGTGCCGCATTCGCAGGGGCAGGGTCACGAGACCACGCTCGCCATGCTGGTGGCCCGCGCGCTGGAAATTCCCGCCGAGCGTGTTACGGTGCGTCAAGGCCTTGAAGATCCGCCGCTGACGGGCAACCACACGGGCGGCTCGCGCAATACCGTCGGCCCCGGCACGATTTGTCATCTCACCGCGCTTAAATTGATCGAGCAGGGCAAAGTCCGCGTGGCCGAGCAACTCGCGGTGGAGCCTTCGCAGATTCACTATGCTGCCGGGGAATTTCATTGCCGCGAACCGCAGAAAACCATCGCTTTGTACGAACTGGCGAGCGCTGAAAAATTCAGCCTCATCGGTGAGGGTTCATTTGGCGCAACCTTTCCCAACGACTGCCACATCGCCGAAGTCGAGATCGATCCCGACACCGGGCGTACCGTGGTTGTGGCTTACGTGACCGCCGATGATTTTGGCGTGGTGGTTAACGACACCATCGTTGAAGGCCAACTGCATGGCGCGGTGATGCAGGGCGCGGGCCAGGTGTTCGGCGAGCACGCGGTATACGACACTGACAGCGGGCAACTGCTGACCGGCAGCTTTCTCGACTATTACCTGCCGCGCGCAGGGTTGATAAAACACATCAATATGAACCACCATCCCACGCCGTCTCGCGTCAGTCCGCTGGGCGTCAAAGGCATGGGGGAGGCGGGCTGCACCGGCGCGTTGCCGGCGCTGACCAATGCGGTGATGGATGCGTTACGGCCGCTCGGTGTCGCGCCGCTGAATATGCCGCTGACGCCGGCTAAAATCTGGGCGGCAATAACTAAGGCGAAGGCGAAGCGCCGTGCTTCGCCCTAGCGCTGCGAGAGTTTATTCGCCCACGCCAACGAAAGCGATCGCCGCGGCAGCCAGCATGGCCACCGTCACGGCGATAGCTAAAACGCGCCGTTCGGGATCGCGTTGTAACTGACGTAAAGCGACTTGCGCGCGCGTCACGGCCGATGGTGCCCGAGCGCCGTTGGGTGTGGTGTCGAGGCCGTTGGTCTGCGCGCCCTGCGCAACGCTGCCGCTATTCGCCTCCGCGCGTTCCACGAGCCGCTGCACGGCCTGCGCAGAGTCAAAACGCCGCGACAGGATGAGATGCACGCCCGTATCCGTGGCGCGGGTGCGGGCAACCGTGGCGGATGCCATGGTCTTGATCGCGTCGCCGTTCGCTTCGGTTCGCGCTGCGTCGATATCGATGCGCTGTGTTTCCGCAGACGCCGCATCCAACCGGATTGTTGCGTCCATGTCCGCGAGCGGCGCGCCTGGCGATAAGGATATCTCGGCGGCGCACGCGCGCAGATCGGCTGCGAATTCCGCCGCATTCTGGTAGCGGGTATCGAGCGGTTTCTCGAGCGCCTTGCCGACGATCAGATCGAGCATGGCCGGCAGCGATACATTCAACGCACTCGGCATGCGCGGCGTCACGGTCGCAATGTTGTGCATGAGCCGGGTGACGGACGACCCTGAAAAAGGCGGCGCGCTCGTCACCAGTTG
The DNA here is from genome assembly GCA_043777275.1 of Nitrosomonadales bacterium. GTDB lineage: Bacteria > Pseudomonadota > Gammaproteobacteria > Burkholderiales > SG8-41 > UBA5216. The sequence continues at coordinate 4,238 of JAYVQD010000329.1, read as the reverse complement.
GTAGAGCTTGACGCCGAGCGAGAAAATGTCGGAACGGTGGTCGGTGCGCTCGCCGGATACCTGCTCGGGCGACATGTATTTCGGCGAGCCGAGCAGGGTGCCGGCTCGCGTTTGGATGTCCGACTCGCGCATTCGGGCGATGCCGAAATCCATGATCTTCACATGCCGGCCGCGCACGATCATGACGTTGCCGGGCTTCACGTCGCGGTGGATCACGCCGCGCTCGTGGGCGAAGGCAAGACCGTCCGCCACTTGCGCGATGATGTCGAGCGCGAGCGGCAGCGCGATGCGGCTTTGTTTCATCATCTCGCGCAGCTCAATGCCGTCGATGAGCTCCATGGCCATGTAGGCGACGGCACCCTCGCGCCCTATGTCATGCACGGTCACGACGTTCGGATGGTTCAACCCGCCAGCGGCCTTGGCCTCCTGATAAAAGCGCGCTTCGTAATCCGCGCGCTCGGTCGAGTCGCCGGTCATGATGATGGTCTTGATCGCGACTCTGCGGTTGAGCAGTGGATCTTCGGCCGCATAGACGACGCCCATGGCGCCACGCCCGAGTTCCGCAAGAATACGATAGCGTCCGAGTTGCGTCAGTGTTGGACTGCCCACGATTAAAATCCCATCTTTCGGCCCAGTTCGCGGAAATGGTCGCCGACGCTTTTTTCCGCGGGCTCCGGTTTGCGCGCGGCGCGTGCTGGTGCTCTGGGTCTTTCGAAGGTATGTTTGATGGTGGTTTCCTCGGCCGATGCGAGATTTATTTCCAGCCGCAGCGGCGGGAAAGTGGTGTTGCGCACCTCGATCGAATGCGGGCCGGGCTTAAGCTCCAGACTGGTCAGCGGCGGGGTGTTGCCCTTCAAAATGCCGTCAACGTAAATCTCGCCGCCGGGCTTGATGGCAAATTTGACTATGGCCGGCGGCACCACCAACAGCGCTTGCACCACGCTGCGCGCGGCAAAGCCCAGCCCCAGTATGCCGATGACGGCCAGCGTACCGGCGGCCATCAGGCGGCGGCGGCGCGCGGGCGCCGCCTGCGGATCGAGCGCGAACAACTCATGGGTGCGCACGTTGCGATCAGTAAACACCCCGGCGGCGCCCAGCGCTTGGGCGCGGCTGGGGGCAACCGCTCGCAGGGCTTCGTAAAACGCGCGCGACAGCAAAAAGCGGCCCGGCTGCGCCGCCCCCGCGAGAATCATGCCGGTTGCCAGACTGCGACGCCAGCCAGGCGCGGCGCTTTTTGTAGGCTGCGCCGCCCCCGCGAGAATCATGCCGGTTGCCAGTCCGTCACCGGTGAGTCCGCCGCCGCGAAGCGCGTCGGTTGCGGGCGTGACCGGGCCGTGGTTGCCGCCGATGCCAATCGGCAACGCCGCGGCGGCGGCCTGAGCGCGCTCGGCAAGTTCGAGCGCGTCACGCGGATTGTCCAACACCACCACGGCCAACCCATCAGGCAGATCGAGTACGATGCGCCCATCGGCTGGCAAGGGCTCGATCGCGAGCGTGACCAACGCCTCCATCCGCGCCTTGAGTTGGGTCTGCTCCGCGACCGCCCGGCTGGAGAAGGATTGAATTTTGAGAACAATGACACTTGCAAGCGTAGGCATGGCGCCGATTTGTTCAATGCATAAACAGCGGATGCTGCGGTGGCTGGATTCTACCAGTGGAAATAGCCGTGGCGCTGGAACCTGACTCGACACCGCGAGCGGTTTGCGCGGGAAACAGTCAAGCCCGTAGAATGGCATTTTCCGCTTTGCCCAAGCGTTGGGCCGTGTAAACAAATCCAATGAACAAACTGCTGGGCATGCTGGCTTTTGTGAAGGTCGCCGAGAGCGGCAGCTTTACCGCTGCCGCTACACAATTGGGCGTGTCGGTTTCCGCTGTGACCAAAGCGGTGGCGCGGCTCGAAGAAGAGCTCGGCATACAGTTGCTGGTGCGCTCCACACGCAAAATCGCGCTGAACGACGATGGCCGCGATTATTACGCGCGTTGTTTGCAAATCCTTAACGATATCGAAGACGCCGAAGCATCGTTAAAAAGCGCGGGTGAAGCGCCGAAAGGTCAATTAAAATTATCGTTCCCTGCGCTGTTCGGCAGACTGACGTTTTTGCCGCGTGTGGCGGAGTTTACCGGGCGCTTTCCCGACATCGTGCTCAACGTGAGTTTCGATGACCGGCAGGTGGATTTGATTGAGCGCGGTCTGGATTTAGCGGTGCAGGTGGGTGAAATCAACAACCCACGTTATGTAGCGCGGGTGTTGAATCGCGGACAGCGCGTGACCTGTGCATCGCCGGCGTATTTCAAGGTGCACCGCAAGCCGGAAGCGCCGGAAGAGCTGATCCAGCACCGCTGTATCGCCAGCGCGTTGTTTCCGGTGTGGCCCTATAGCGTGAAGGGCAAGCGCATCGAAGTGGCGGTGCGTGGGCCGCTGATTGTGACGGGCGGCGAGGCGGCGCGCGAGGCGGCGCTGCTGGGATTGGGCGTGTTGCAGTCAAATTGGTGGACCGTGCGCCATGATTTGGCTGAGGGCGCTTTGGTTGAAGTGTTAAAGCCCTACGCCGTGGAAGGCCAGCCGATCAGCGTGGTGTATCCGTCGACGCGCCCCACGTACCATATGCCGCGAAAACTGCGGGTGATGATTGATTTTCTGGTGGAAATTACGCGCATACCGGCGATTGCGGATGCGCCCCGCTTGCGAAAATTACAAACATAACAAACCGTTTTACTCAGGAGAACCGTATGCGATTAGGGTACTTCACCATGCCCCTGCACCCGCAGGACCGCAGTTGCACCGACACCTTGCAGGAAGACCGCGAGGCCATCATCCTCGCGGACAAGCTGGGTTTTTATGATGCCTTCGTCGGCGAGCATCTGACCGAGAAAACCGAGAACGTCACCAACAGCCTGTTGTTTCTGGCGACGCTGATTAGCGACACCCAAACCATCAAGCTCGGCACCGGCACGTCGAATCTGTCGCAGCAGCATCCGGTGTTGTTCGCCTCGCACGCGGCGATGTTCGATCATCTGGCGAAGGGGCGCTTTATTTTCGGCGTCAGCGCGGGCGCACTGCGCTGTGACGCCGAGGCGCTGGGCAATCTCGATCAGGACCGCAATAAAATGTTCGCCGAGTGCATTGATGTGATTCTGGCGATCTGGGAGCGCGAGTCGCCGTACGACATTGATTTTCCGGATAACCGCTACAAGGTCACGGTGGCCAACACGCGCGATCTGTCGATTGGTCGCGGGCATCTATACAAGCCGTATCAGCAGCCGCGCCCCGAAATCGTCGGCACCGTGGTCGCGCCGTTCTCCAAGGGCGTGACGCTGATGGGGCAGCGCGATTTTCATCCGCTGTCGGCGAATTTTTTGTTTTCGAAATGGCTGCCGAGTCATTGGGCCAATTACGCGCTGGGCAAGCAGAACGTAGGGCAGAAGGCCGACCCGGCCGACTGGCGCATTGCGCGCACGATTTTTGTCGCTGACGACGATAAGGTCGCCAGACGCTACGGACGCGATGACCTCAACAGCCCGTATCGCTACTACTGGAAAATGTTGACCTACAAAATGTTTGCCGGCAAACGGCAGGTGATTTTCAAGAACGATCCGTCCGAACCCGATTCGGCGATCACCGAAGACCGCGTGCTCGACAATCTGGTGATGCACGGCTCGGTCAACCGCGTGGTCGATCAGATATTGAAACTGCACGAAGAAACCGGCGACTTCGGCGAACTGGTGTACGCCGGCATGGATTGGGTTGATCCCGCCTTGGCGAAGCGTTCGATGGAGCTGATGGCCACCGAGGTGATGCCGCGTGTGAATCAGGCGCTGGCGGCGCGAGGCGCTGCCATAAAATAATCGTAAGTATTTGTTTTTAAACAATTATTTATAAAATGAGAAAATGATGACACAAGGTTTCGCAGACACGCGGCACGGTTGCATTCACTACTATGAAGAAGGCGCGGGCAAACCGCTGGTGCTGCTGCACAGCAACGGCGCGTCGGCGCGCTCGGCATTTTGAAAGCGCCGTCGGCGGTGATCCTCGGCGCCAAGGGCAACGCGCTGGGTAAAAAGGATTTGTATGAAAAGGCCGTGGGCGCAGGCAACGTTGCGGTGCTCGCCGACTGCGGGCACTTTCCGATGATTGATGATCCGGCGTTGTTCGTCAGCGAAGTCACGCGCCTGCTCAAGCAAGTCGGCAAGTAACATGCGTGCCGCTTCGTGCCGGGCTGCGCTGGCGTTTTTGCTGG
>JAYVQD010000328.1:0-1629 GCA_043777275.1 Nitrosomonadales bacterium | reverse complement strand
TCATTGGGCGGATGCGCGTAGAGCTTAACGTCGGTGCCGCAGATGCCTGCGACCTCCACCTTCAGCAAAGCGCTGTCGGCGGGAATATCCGGCATTGGGTATTCGCGGATTTCAGTTTGGCTCGGGCCGACTCTCACGGCAGCGAGTACTTTTTCCATTGCGGCTTTCCTTTTTATTTTCCAGGAACGTACGCCGCAATGGTAACGCAACGGTACGCGATTCCCGGTATAAAATAATGACATCCAAGACAGGCAAGGCCAACTATCATGATGACCCAGCAGGAAAATGACGCGCTCACAAAAACCGGCCCCGGCACTTTGATGGGCGACCTGTTCCGCCGCTACTGGATGCCCGCGCTGCACGATTACGAATTGCCGGAACCCGACTGCCCGCCGGTGCGTGTGAAGCTGCTCGGCGAGCGCCTGATTGCGTTTCGCGATACGCAAAATCGTATCGGCTTGATGGACGAATTCTGCGCGCATCGCGGCGTGTCGCTGTGGTTCGGGCGCAATGAGCAAAACGGTTTGCGCTGCCCGTACCACGGCTGGAAGTACGATGTCACCGGCCAATGCACCGAGCTGCCCTCGGAAGGCGAAGGCGGTGGCGGCCCGATGTGCAAACGCATCAAATTGAAGTCGTATCCATGCATCGAACAGGGCGGCGTGATCTGGACGTATATGGGCCCGCCGGAATTAAAACCCGCACCGCCCGCACTGGAATGGACGCTGTTGTCGCCGCGCCAGCGTTATGCGTCGAAGCGTTTGCAGGAATCAAACTATCTACAGGCAATTGAAGGCGGCATTGATTCCTCGCACGTGAGTTTTTTGCATGGCGGCGCACTGAAAACCGATCCGCTGTTCGTCGGCAGCAAGGGCAACGAATACAACGACCACGACCGCATGCCGTTTTTTGAAGTCGCCGATTTTCCCGGCGGGCTCTTGATCGGCGCGCGGCGCAACGTGACCGATAACCCTGAGCAATACTACTGGCGCATCACGCCCTTCATCATGCCCTCGCACAGCATTATTCCACCGCGCGCCGGGCATCCATTGGGCGGTCACGTGTGGGTGCCGATTGATGATGAAAATTGCTGGGCGTGGAGCATCAACTATCACCCCAAGCGCGATCTGAAGGAGTCCGAGCTCAACGCGATGAAAGACGGCAAAGGCATCCACGTCAAATACCAGCCGGGCACGTTTATCCCGCTGCAAAACAAAACCAACGACTACCTGATGGATCGCGCCGCGCAAAAAACCGGCGTGCATTACTCCGGCGTCGAAGGCATCGCGATGCAGGATGCGTCGTTGCAGGAATCCATGGGTGCGGTGCAGGATCGCACCAAAGAAAATTTGTGCCCCACCGACCGCGGCATCGTGATGATGCGGCGGCTGTTACAGAAAACCGCCGAAGCCAACCGCGCCGGCAAGCCGCTGCCGGGCATCGACCCGAAAGAACAACATGTGCGCTCGTGTTCGCTGCTGCTCCCGAAAGATCAGGCATTCAAGGATCACGCGCGGCACGGGCTGTTTCCGCCGCTAGGAACAGATCCTGTAACAGTTTGATTTTAATTGATATTTTATAAATTCTCGTCTTAGTAGACCCCTATGTTCTCGGAATGCGACGCGAGTG
>JAYVQD010000327.1:0-1641 GCA_043777275.1 Nitrosomonadales bacterium | reverse complement strand
TGTTTGCCGATGGCGTGGCGGTCAAGCAGGTGGGCGCCGAAACGTTTCGGCTGTGCCGCACGCTGGTGGATGACATCATTCGTGTCGATACCGATGCGATGTGCGCGGCGATCAAGGACGTGTTCACCGACACCCGCGTTATTCTCGAGGCCGCGGGCGCGCTGTCGATTGCCGGCGCCAAAGCCTACGCGCAGAAAACCCGCGCACGCGGGCAAACGCTGGTGGCCATCGCCAGTGGCGCCAACATGAATTTTGACCGCCTGCGTTTTGTGGCCGAAGAAGCCGAACTCGGCGAACACCGTGAAGCGATTCTCGCGGTGACCATCCCGGAGCGTCCCGGCAGCTTCAAGGCGTTTTGCGATTTGCTGGGGTCGCGCAACGTGACCGAATTCAATTATCGCTACGACGACCCGCGCCACGCGCAGGTGTTCGTCGGCGTGCAGGTGCAGAATCGGGACGAAACCGCACGCCTCACGCGGGCGCTGCGCCGTGCGGGCCTCACCACGCACGATTTCAGCAACAATGAGCTCGCCAAGCTGCACGTGCGTCATACCGTCGGCGGACATGCCTCGGTGAAAAACGAAATCCTCTATCGCTTTGAGTTCCCGGAACGCCCCGGTGCGCTGACCCGCTTTTTGACCAGCATGAGCCGCGGCTGGAACATCAGCCTGTTTCACTATCGCAACCACGGCGCCGACTACGGGCGCGTGCTGGTCGGCATGCAGGTGCCGCCGGAAGATAAACAGCAGTTTCAAACGTTTCTCGACAAAGTGGGCTATCCCTACTGCGACGAGAGCCGCAATCCGGCGTACCGTTTGTTTTTGGGATGAACAAAGGTGCTGGAGCGTGGTCGAACAGGTCAAAGAGGTCGAAGAGCTCAGAGGGACTCAGCCGAAAAATGACGCACATGAAAAGCACCACAACCCGATGGATACTGGCACTGACGCTAGGCGCCGGTGGCCTGCTCGGCCCCATCAGCCCGGCCAGCGCCGCGACCGGCGACGACGATTTCCTGGCGATGCGCGATGCCTTTCGCGCCACCGACACCCGCAAACTCGATCTGCTTGCGCCGCGCCTGAAAGGCCATGTGCTGGAGCCCTACGCCGCGTATTGGCAACTGCGTGCGCGGCTGAACGATGCCGAGCCCGACACCGTGCGCGCGTTTCTGACTGAACACAAAGACACCTTCGTCGCCGAGCGCATGCGTGCCGACTGGTTGAAACGCCTGGGCAAGAATCAGCAATGGGCGCTGTTTGAAGTGGAACGACCGCAGTTGATTGAAGACGATATTGAAATTACCTGTTACGCGCTGCAGTCCCGCGCGCGCAGCGACGCCACGGCCGTGCGCGAAGCGCGCTCGTTGTGGTTTACCGAAAAAGACACGCCCGAAAGCTGCACGCCGCTGTTTAACGCGCTGGCGGCGTCGAATCAACTGAGCGCGCAGGATGTATGGGGGCGTGTGCGCATGGCGCTGGCCGCAGGCCAGGTGGGTGTGGCGAGCCGCGCTGCGGCGTATCTGCCGGCGGGGCAAGCGCCCAACGCGGCACTGCTGTCAGCGGCCTCGCAAAATCCGGCGGCGCAACTGGCGCGGCCATTTGACGCTGCGAATCGCGCCGCGCGCGAGACCACCATGTTCGCCGC
>JAYVQD010000326.1:0-6281 GCA_043777275.1 Nitrosomonadales bacterium | reverse complement strand
AAATCGCCATCGCCATCCTCGCGGAAATGACTGCAGTGAAAAACGGTGTGACGCTACCTGAAACGATTGAGAAGCCCAAGGCGACGGTGGCGGGCTGCACTGTTAGCTGAGTGGCGTCGCGCATGATTATCCTGCGCACGGTAATCCCGGCCCTCATTGCCGGGATGGTGTTGGGTTCCTGTCTACCACCCGGCTAGTCACGCGGCGGATATGACTATTCGCCCGGAAAGGGTCATCAGCGTGGTGACGTCAGACTGGAACGGCGATGGGTCGTTTGATCGCGCGTTCCTTCTCGTATCCGAGAAGGAAACCGATGAGGTAGACCTGTTGATTTACCTTTCGGCATCGGATAAACCCAACGAGTTGCGGTTAGCGGTGAATAAAGCCAACATCGCCTGGCGCGGCGCAATGTGGGGCACGCAACCTTCGCTTGAGGTCAACGAACGCAAATCGCTGATCATTACCTCGGCCAACGACGCCATTGGCCGAGGCCGTTGGACGCGAAAACTTACCTTGGTGTATTACGGTAAATCGTTTGTAGTCGCCGGGTATACCTACAACTCGTACGACACGCTCGACGTGGCCTCTCATTCAGCCTGCGACGTCAATCTGCTCACAGGCAACGGCATCAAGAATAAGAAGCCCTTCAAGACAACGCTCAAGGCTGTTGCTGTGGCGGAATGGTCTACGGCGGCCATCCCACCCGAATGCCGTCAATCTTGAGGTTGCAAAGTTGCAATAGACAGCGACGGCTCGGCACGACGATCTCAGGCCACTATCTCAGGTCACTATTGTGAATGAGCAAGCGAGGCTATACATTGCTTTCATGCGGGCGTACACCGGCTCGCGGCATCGCCGTTATAGTGTTTCTCGTCACCCACCAAAGAGCGCACGGATGTCAATACGTAACTATCTGTTTTTATTAAGTATTTCCATATCCTGTGCAGCGCTCGCGCAGGCGCCGAAAAAAGAAACCGAAGACGGCGTCAAAGTCGGCAAGTCGTCCGCGCTGCGTAATCTGGTGCCCGCCGAGTTGCTGGAAAAGCAGGCGTCGCAGCAATACCTGCAACTCACGCAAAAGGCTGCCGCGCAAAAAGCGCTGGCGCCGGAAGATTATCCGCAGTTGCAGCGACTGCGCGCGATCGCAACGCGCATCATTCCCTACGCCACGCGCTTTAATCCGCGTGCCAAAGATTGGAAATGGGAAGTCAACCTCATCGGCTCCAACCAGATCAACGCGTTCTGCATGCCGGGCGGCAAGATCGCGTTTTACACCGGCATTCTCACGCAGTTGAAACTCACCGACGATGAAGTGGCGATGGTGATGGGCCACGAAATCGCGCACGCGCTGCGCGAGCATGCACGCGAGCAGGCGGGCAAGAACACGCTGACCAAGTTGGGCGCGGTGGGTTTGTCGATGGCTACCGGCGGCAAATACGATGGTCTGGTCAACACTGGCGCGAACCTGTTGTCACTCAGCTATTCGCGCAGCGATGAAACCGATGCCGATCTGGTGGGCCTGGATATCGCGGCGCGCGCCGGTTACGACCCGCGCGCCGGCAAAACACTGTGGCAGAAAATGAGCGCAGCCAGCAAAGGGGCGCCGCCGCAATGGATGTCCACGCATCCGTCGGGGCCGAGCCGCATCACGGAAATCGAAAAACACCTGCCGGATGTGATGCCGCTGTATCAGCGTGCACAAAAGCCGGTGCCGTGGAAAGCGCCGCCATCCGCAGCAAAGGCGGCAACGACAGCGCCAAAAACTACTCCGCCTTGATGTCGGCGGCCTGCGCCGTTTTGCGGTAGCCGGCGAGCTGTTCCTGTAAAAACGCAGCCAGCTCTTTGGGGTTGCTCGACACCACGCCCGCCATCAGCGCGAAACGTTCACTGGCCAGATGGGTAGTGCCCGCTGTGCCGCCTGAACCAAATTTGTATTTGCCGGGATTGGCCTTGAACAACGCGATCAATTCCTTCAACGTCTGAGCGGGCAGGCTGGCGTGTGACACCACCACATTGTCAAGCTTCGCCACGCGCATGATCGGCGCAAAATCCCTGAACAAATCGTAAGTCGTAGCCTTGCCGATGGCAGGAAAAATCAAATGGTTGTCGCCGAGAAAGGCGAGGGTGTGCCCGTCCGGGGCGGCCTTGGCAACAAGGTCCGCGCCGATGATGCCGCTGGTGCCCGCGCGATTATCGACCACCACTTGTTGCTTGAGCGATTGCGAGAGTGGCTCGGCGAGCATGCGTATAATGCTGTCGTAAGATGAACCGGCAGCGAACGGCAGCACCACACGGATGGGGCGCTCGGGCTGCCATTGCGCCGCTGCCGGCGAAACGCCTGCGACGGCGAGCGCGACCATAAACCGGATACGCATACTCCCAAGGTCATTCAGTCAACACTGATTGTCCGCGTCATGACTGGCCGGCGTCAATCGCAGTAAAATCAGGCATCAATCAGCCGAAAGAATGCTTATGCGCGTAGCTATTATTGGTGGCGGAACCATTGCCACCTTGTTCATCGATCATATCCGTCGCGGTGACTTGGGTGACGCACAAGTGGTGGCCGTGGTGGGACGCAACGACGCCTCACGCGGCAAGCCGCTGGCTGATGAACACGGCATCGCCTACGTCACCACACTGGACGAGCTGTTGGCGCAACGCCCCGAGGTAGTAGTTGAAGCCGCCTCGCATGAAGCCGTGCGTGAGTTTGGCGAGGCGCTGCTCAACAAAGGTATCGCCCTGATCGTGTTGTCCGGTGGCGCGCTGTGCGACGATGCCTTGCGCGCGAATCTTGAAGCCGCCGCGAACAAAACCGGCGCGCTGCTCTACGTGCCGTCGGGCGGCATCGGCGCGCTGGATGCACTGAAAGCTGCGGCGCTGTCGGGCATGGATTCAGTCACCATCTCCGTCGCCAAACCGCCCGTCGCGTGGAAGGGCATTCCTTATGTCGAACAGCTCGGCGTGGACCTGGCTGGCATGAAGCACGCGCACGTATTGTTTGACGGCACCGCGCGCGAGGGCGTGCCGCATTTTCCGGCCAACGTGAACATCGCGGCAGTGTTGAGCCTGTCCGGCATCGGTTTCGACCGCACGCGCCTGAAAGTGATTGCCGATCCTGCGCTAACATTCAACACCCACCACATCGAAATGCGCGGCAAAACCGGCAACATCAGCATCAAGTTCGAGAACGTGCCGTCGCCCGACAACCCTAAGACCTCGTGGCTTGCGTGCTATAGCGCGCTGGCGGCGTTAAAGCATGCGAAGTCGCCGGTGCGATACGGCACGTAGGCGTCGCCGTCAATCGGGACCTGGGTGCAGAGGCGTTACGGTTTGTGCCAGTATGGCGTTTGCTTTTTGAACACGTTCTTGGGAATCATGCCGTAGATCACCTGATTCAGGTTCACCGCCTCGGCAATACGAAAATCCACGGCGATACTGGCCAACTGGTAGGCGTCGCGCGCGTTGAGCCCTTTTTCCTGCATCAGAAAATTCACGGCTTCCTGTGTCGCGGCTTTCATCGCGACGTTCAGATCGCGATCAACACCCATGCTGATGTAGTGGGTGGCGGTTTCTGCACGCGGCCAGTTCAGGTTTTTCGCCTTGCCTTTGTGGACAATGAATTGAAAAGTAGGCGTGAGTGAGGTTTCAATCGCGGTGCCGTTCACCTCGCCGTCACCCTGCGCCGCGTGTGCGTCACCGGTAAAAAACAGCGCGCCGGCATTGAATACCGGCAAAAACAATGTTGATCCGCGCGTGAGGTGTTTCAAGTCAAGGTTGCCGCCAAAAATACCCGGCGGGCGCGAACTGACGGTGGCCATATCGGCCGGTGGCGCCACTGCCATGATGCCCATGAAGGGCGCGAGCGGCACTTCTATTTCCGGCGTGAACAGCGCAACATTACGTTCGAGGTCAAGCCGGATGATGCGAAACACCGGTTCTGACAACAGATCCGGCAGCACGCCCGAGCCTTTGTTGGTGGCGTTCACGCCATAGGCTACGCGGAATTTCACGTCGATCACGCGCACCTCCAGCATGTCGCCCGGCTCCGCGCCTTCAATGTAAACCGGGCCGGTCAGCACGTGCGCGCCCATGCCGGGCGTGGGCTTAACGCGGCCATACACATCGACGGCATCCTTGAGCACGTCTTCGCTCTTGATACCGCCCTTGGCAAAAAACGCAATCGGGTCATCACCGGTGTTAAGGCCCTGATGCGAGAGCGTATCGATGGTGACATTCTGCCCCTGCTGCACGCGCATGATGGGCGGCGCGTTGGCCGGAATGATGCCGCGCACGACGGTGGCGGGCGTGGATGGGATACGGAGTTCGGGTTTTGAAGCGGGTTGCTGCGCATGACCATTCGACATTGAGATCAGAATTGCTGCCATGGAAATGGCGGTGCGCGTATGGGTTTTCATATTGATGGTCTCCCAGTGGAAAAAGCAAACTTTAGCAGGTCTGCTAGCGGTGAGAATGCATGTTGGATAAATGAGATTACTTCGTAGTTGCCACTATCGCGGAGTGCGTCAGGTCAGCGAATTGAAGTTCCAGCGCACTTAACTTACGTAATCGAGAAGAATTAGCCGCAATCGCCACATATCACAACATACATTACAAAGTTATCGTTACCACTTGATTTTAAACATTTTATTTTGATAGGCTTCTATCGGGCATGTAGATTTAACTGTATAGGGATGGCGTATCAGGCTGTTACGCATGTGTGTTTTGGGCACCGCATTCGATACCTTGGTAGCGATACCTTGGTCCCGTAGAAGTTCGATGGCTGCTCGAGTACAGTGTGATCGTGGCAAAACGATAAGAACACTTATAAACCCCCGGCTGAGGAGCCACTCGTGACCCCAAAGAAAAAAAATCACCGGCGTGAGGAGCGGCTCAATGCGGTGATGCCGGTGCAGTTGGAAAATGCTTTGGGTGTGACGCGCGATATCAGCGCTTCGGGGATGTTTCTGGAGATGGACGCCACCTATGCCGTCGGCAGTTCCATCGAAGTGGCGCTGGATTTGATGATGCCTTGGGGCAAGGCGCTGTTTCGCTGCACCGGAAAAGTGATACGCATTGAGCGCCGCAAAAAGCGGGTGGGGGTTGCGGTGCAGTTCACGGATGTGTCGCCGGAGGCCGCTGCGAAGCCGAAGTCACCTCGATCGCCTCGCTCACCTCGTTTGAGCAGCCGTGGTGCCGTTGCTGTGAAAGAATAATTTGGGCGCGGCATGAAACTGCTGTTCGTCCACCAGAATTTTCCGGGCCAGTTCAAACACCTTGCACCAGCGCTGGTTAGGGCGGGGCATAAGGTCAAGGCGCTGGGCATAGGCGGCGCGGAGTTGCCTGAAGTCGAGATGATTCGCGGCGAGGCGTGTGCCGCAGCGGCCGCGCGACTTAAAACCGCCGGGTTTATGCCGGATGTGATCGTGACTAATCCTGGCTGGGGCGAAAGCCTGTTTCTCAAAGACATGTGGCCGCAAGCACGCATAATGGCGTTGATCGAATTTTTTACGCGGCGCGCGGGCTGGATTGTGATTTCGACGCTGAGTTTTCAACGCCCACCTTGGCAGGGGATGCCAACGTTCGTGTCAAGAACGCGAATCTGCTGATGGCGTTGCAAACCATGGATCACGGCATGTGCCCTACCGCGTTTCAGCGTAGCGCGGTGCCGCTGGTCTTTCAGGATCGGCTGAGTGTGATTTTCGATGGAATAGACACAAACGTGGTGCGTGCTGACCCCGGCGCGACGTTGACGGCGGGCGGGCGTACGCTGCGTGCTAGTGACGAGGTAGTTACCTTCGTCAATCGCAACCTGGAGCCGATGCGCGGCTATCACATTTTCATGCGCGCGGTGCCGGCGATCTTGCGCGAACGCCCCAACGCCGTGGCGCTTATCGTCGGAAGCAATGATGTTTCCTACGGCGCGCCGCCGCCGAAAGGCAAAATCTGGAAACAGATTTTTCTCGATGAAGTAAACGCCGATATCGATTTGAATCGAGTGATTTTCGTTGGACGCATAGCCTATGCGGATTACCTGCGGGTGTTGCAGGTTTCGACCTGTCATGTGTATCTGACGGTTCCTTTTGTATTGGGGTGGAGCTGCATCGAAGCGATGAGCGCTGGCTGCATGGTGGTGGCAAGCGCGACGCCGCCGGTTCAAGAAGTGATCGAGCACGGCAAAAACGGCTTGCAACTGAATGCCACCAGAGTGTCGCGGGCGCAGGTGTCGCAGGTCAGGCGCAGGAATCCGTGGGCCAGTATTCCGCACTCAAGGTAGGCCTCGA
>JAYVQD010000325.1:0-6330 GCA_043777275.1 Nitrosomonadales bacterium | reverse complement strand
GCATGCAATAGGTGCAGCGGAAATTGCAGCGATCGGTGATCGAGATACGCAGGTCGCGCAACGGCCGGCCGAGGCGGTCGCGGGTCGCTGTGTTCAATGCTATTGCTGTGGGTTCGGTCATGGTCAGGCTGCGCATCTAGGGTACTGATTATGGCAAAACAACGGCAGCCGACGCAACTTAAATTATTGTTCTAATTCAATAGGTTACGATATTTTAGGTAAAGGCGTTAATTGATCTGCGCCTTGACCTCACGCACGACCTTGCCCCATTTGGCAAATTCGACCGCTATCAATTCGCCAAACGCCTTGGGTTCGGTGGCGGCCACGTAGGTGCCTACACGCTCGTAGGCGGTTCTTACCTCTGCCTGTTGCAGCAGCGCGGTCACGTCGCGATGAATGCGGTTAATCGCCGCCGCCGGCGTCGCGCGCGGCGCCAGAAAGCCGATCCATAACTGCGCATCGTAGCCCGGCACGGTTTCGCCGATGCTCGGGATATCCGGCAGTTCCGGCGAGCGTTTGGCGCTGGTGACGCCGATGATGCGCACTTGCCCCGCCTTATGATTGTTGATGATGCTTGAAATGCCCACGCAACTGACGCCTATCTGGCCGCCCAGCAGATCCGCACGCACCTGACCGCTGCCCTTGTAAGGCACGTGAACCATGTTGATGTTGGCCATGGAGACAAACATCGCCTGGAACAGATGTTGCGCGCCGCCGTTGCCGGACGACGCGTAGTTAAGCTTGCCGGGTTGCTTTTGCGCCAGTGCAATCAGTTCTTTGACGGATTGCACGCCGACCGACGGGTGTACCGTCAGCGCATAGGGCTGGGCGCCGATTTGCATAATCGGTGCAAAGTCCTTCAGCACGTCGAAGGATACTTTTTTGTAGAGGTTGGGCACGATGACATGCGGCGTGCCCGTGGCAAGCAGCGTATAGCCATCGGCGATTGCGCCGGCGGCGAGTTCCGTGCCGATCAGTCCGCCCGCGCCCGCGCGGTTGTCGATGACCACCTGCTGGTTCAGCGACTCGGAGAGCCGCGTTGCCACTATCCGTACCACGACATCGGTGGCGCCACCGGCGGCGAAGGGAATAATCATGCGCACGGGTTTATGCGGGTAAGGCTGCGCGAACGCTGCTGCCTGCGCAAGCAACCCTGCACCACTGATCCACGGCAATGCGGTAAGTAGAATACGCGGCATGCTGCCTCCGTTGTAGCTCCGTTGTATGGCTGCGCGGTGTGGCCGATTACATCAAAATCCGTCCGCCGTTGATGTCGAGCGACACCCCGTTCAGATAGGCCGCGCTGTCGGACGCCAGAAACACCATCGCGTTGGCGTGGTCTTCCGGGTCGGGCAGGCGGCGCAGGGGAATTTGCGCGGCGATGGCTTCGATGTTGGCCTCGGAGCGCAGCGCGCGTACGCGCGGAGTGAGGGTGGTGATCGGCGCAATCGAGTTCGACGTGATGCCTGACGGCCCCAGTTCAATTGCCAGAAAGCGCGTGAGCTGTATCACTCCGGCTTTCGATGCCGCATAGGCGGGCGAGGTGGAGCCGAACAAGGTGCGCCCGGAAATTGACGACACGTTGATGATGCGTCCTGCTTTGGATTTTTTTAAGTAAGGAATCGCGCGTTTGCAGGCCAGAAAGGTGCCGCGCAAATTGAGCGCAACGGTACGGTCCCAGTCGTCGATTGGCAATTCCTCAACCCCGGTGAGCTTGCCGTAGCCGCCCGCGCTGTTGACGATGATATCGATGCCGCCGAATTCAGTAGCCACGCGCGCCAGTGCATCGGTGACGGACTGGTCGTCGGTGACATCGGTGCGCACGCTCATTACGCGCGCGCCGCTGCCTTTGATTTCGGTGGCGACTTTTTGCGCGCCCACTTCATCGATGTCGAGCAGTGCAACGAGGCAATGCTGCTTGGCGAATTCGCGCGCGGTGGAGGCGCCGATGCCCTGCGCCGCGCCGGTGATGACGGCGATGCGGCCTTTGAGTTCGGGGTAGATAGCCATAGGGTGGTTTATATAAGTATTTGTTTTTAAACAGTATTTAAATTGAATTTTAAGGTAAGGCGGCGGCCATCAATTCGGGTTCGACGCCCTGGACTTCATCGTTGGAGAAATTCAGTTCCACTTTAACGCCGTTCGGATCGAGCATGAACAACTGGAACAAACCCTGGTCGTTGACCATGCGCTTGTGAAATTTGACACCGTGTTTTTGCAGATTGGCCATCATCTCGCGCAGGCCGGTGGCGCGAAACGCCACGTGATCCACCACGCCGGAGCCGTGCGTCGCCTCGGATTGCTGGCCGAGATAGGCCTTGCGGTTTTCGCTGACGTTCTTGCCGCCGATCGTCAGGTGCAGCACATCGGTGTCGCCGATGTAGAGCCACACCACCGGGAATTTAAAATCCGGGCTGGGCCCGACGCGCATGCCGAGCGTGTTGACGTACCAGTCGCGCGTGCCTTCGAGATCGGCGGTTTGAATCAGCAAGTGTTCAAGATGGTGTAGTGGCATAGGGGCTACTCCTTTACGAAAATCTACTTCGTAGCGTCGCCGCCATCGACAATAATCTGATCGACTTCACCGGCGCCGGGCGCGCGCCGAAACGCGGCTGCCGCTTGATATTCCGGCGACTGATTGCATTTTACCGCCTGCTCGAAAGTGTCGAACTCAATCACCACAAAGCGGGTGAATTTGTCCGTGCCTTCCATGATTTGATAGGGGCCGCCACGTGCCAGCACGCGTCCGCCGTATTGCTTGATGATGCCGGGTACCAGATCGGTGTACTTTTTGTATTCGACCGGGTCGTTGATTTTGCAGCGAGAAATCCAGTAAGCGGCCATGCGGTTTTACTCCAAGGTCAGTCAATGCGAGCACGCAAGACTACACTACTTGCTATCGAATCGCATGCGCCCGGCGCGCTCGAAGCGCTGCCGCCACAGGCTGATTTATAATCGTCGCCCGTCCGAACAACCACGCACGCAACCCAGGAAACACGCATGCAAGCTAACGTCGTACGCATCGCAGCACCGGGTAACCCCGAAGTAATGAAACTCGAAACGGCGCCGCTGGCCGCGCCGGGCGCTAACGAGGCGTTGATACGTCAGAGCGCCATCGGCATCAATTTCATGGATGTTTACCATCGCGGCGGCTAGTATCCGCTGCCGTTGCCCACCGGCATCGGCGTCGAGGCTGCGGGCGTGGTGGAGGCGGTCGGCGCGGGCGTGACGGAGGTGAAAATCGGCGACCGCGTGGTCTACGGCGGCAGCGCGCCGGGGTCGTATGCGGATCTGCGCCTGATGCCGGCTGATCGGCTAATTAAAATTCCCGAAGGTATTAGCGAAGAACAAGCCGCCGCCGTGCTGATGAAAGGCATGACCGCGGAGTACCTGCTTAACCGCTGCTACCCGGTGCGTAAGGGCGAGTTCATGTTGTTCATGGCGGCAGCTGGCGGGGTGGGGCTGGTGGCGGGGCAGTGGGGGCGTGCGCTGGGCGCGCGCATGATCGGCGTGGCGGGCGGCGCTGCAAAATGCAAACTCGCCAAAGACAACGGTTATGAATTCGTGATCGACCGCACCAAAGAAGACACTGCCGCGCGGGTGAAAGAAATTACCGGCGGCAAGGGCGCGCCCGTGGTTTACGATTCGGTGGGTAAGGCCACCTTTGACATCACGCTGAAGTGCCTGGCGCCGCGCGGCTACTTTGTATCGTTCGGCACCACGACAGGCGCGCCGCCTGCGATGGAAGCCGCCACGCTGCAAAAACTGGGCTCGCCCTACTTCACACGGTCGACGCTGGCGACCTATTGCTCGCAACGCGACGATCTGATGACATCAGCCGGGCTGGTGTTCGACATGGTGAAAAAGGGCGTGGTCAAGGTGCACATCGGTCAGCGCTACTCGCTTGCAGATGCAGTGAAAGCGCACGAAGATCTGGAGGCGGGCAATACCCAAGGCTCGTCCATTCTGACGGCGTAAGATATTTGACTTGCGCCGCAGCGCGTACCGGTTGCAGGATTGCGCCCCGCGGCTCGCTTGGGTGTGGATAAATATTCAATAAAAACAAATACTTACACAACCCCCTCCATCACCTGCACCTCCACCAGCGTACCTGCCACCACATTCCCCTGATCGGTCGGCAGAATAATGAAGCAGTTGGCCTCGCTCATTGAACGCAATATGCCCGAGCCCTGTTCGCCGGTCACCCGCACGCTCCACGCGCCTGCGGCATCTTGCGACAAAATGCCGCGCTGAAACTCGGTGCGTCCCGGTGCTTTTTTCAACACGGAGGTGCAGGGCACTTTGAAAGTGGGCAGTGGCGCTATTGGGTCGAGGCCGGACAGTTTGAGCAGTGCGTCGCGCACGAATTGATAGAAGGTCACCATCACCGACACCGGGTTGCCGGGCAGGCCGAAAAAATGCGCGCCGCCGATTTTGCCGTAAGCCAGCGGGCGGCCGGGTTTCATGGCGATTTTCCAGAACAGTACTTCGCCGAGTTTGTTCAGCATGTCGCGCACGAAATCGGCTTCGCCCACCGACACGCCGCCGCTGGTAATAACCACATCGGCGCTGGCTGCGGCTTCTTTAAACGCGGCTTCGATCAGCGCGGGGTCGTCGCGCACCACACCCATGTCGATCACTTCGCAATTCAGGCGCGTCAACATGCCGTGAATGGTGTAGCGGTTGCTGTCGAAAATCTGCCCTGCGCCCGGCACGCTGCCGATGGATACCAGTTCGTCGCCGGTGGAGAAGAACGCCACTCTGAGTTTGCGGAAAACGGTCACTTCGCCGATGCCGAGCGACGAGACCAAGCCGATTTCCGCAGGGCGCAGCGGCAGACCGCGAGTTAACGCGACTTGCCCGATGGTGAGGTCTTCGCCGGCACGGCGCAGGTTCTGGTGGAGGCGATGACCAATGCCGATGGTGACTTGCCCGTCTGCGAATTGCGCGTGTTCCTGCATCACAATGGTGTCGGCCTCGGGCGGCATCACCGCGCCGGTCATGATGCGCACGGCCTCATTCGCCTGCATCTTGCCCGCGAACGGTTTACCGGCGAATGACGATCCCGCGACCGTGAGTGAGACTTCACTGGCCGTTTTCAGATCAGCAAAGCGCACGGCATAGCCATCCATCGCGGAATTGTCGTGGGCGGGCACGTTGATCGGCGAGATCACGTCTTGCGCCAGCACGCGACCGAGTGCGGCACGCACGTGGATGCGCTCAGTGGCGGTTACCGGTGTAAGGAAGCGCGCAATGAGGGCGCGTGCCTTGTCTACCGGCATGGAGTTGGGGTCGTAATCGTCGGCGCAACTGGCGTCGCGCAGGGTGAGCGGAGCGGTGGTGGATGGGCTCATGAAATTGGCTTTAATATAGGTATTAAACTGGGAGTGATCGGCGCGGCGGATCATTTCTTGCAAGCATTCAGTAAGGTTTTGTAGCTTAATGATTTTCCGCAAACAAGGTTGTCAATTTGATAAAAAGATATGTTACCTTATTGCTGTCCAATATACGGTCAGACGCCAAGCAGGCACTACAAAGGCGCCCGAACCACGCTTATAAAAGCCAATGGACAGGCGGTACTACAGCGGGCCGCGGAGGAGTAGGTGTAGTCGTTGTTCTTCACGCGGTGATGAGTGCGGTTTTTTGCATTGAGGAGTCATCCCATGGACGTGAAGGTTTCGCGACGGCAGTTTTTCCGAATATCTGCAGGTGGCATGGCGACTTCCAGCCTCGCCATGTTGGGTTACGCGCCCAGCGCGGTGGCCGATGTACGCAGCTTCAAACTCGCACGCACTACCGAGCATCGCAGCACCTGCCCGTATTGCTCGGTGAGTTGCGGCATGATTATGTACACGCTGGGCGACAAGTCAAAGAATGTCACCCCCACCATCATTCACGTCGAGGGTGACCCCGATCATCCGGTGAATCGCGGCACGCTTTGCCCCAAGGGCGCCGGCGTGCTTGACATGATCCACAGCCCCAACCGTGTGAAATATCCCGCCGTGCGCGCACCCGGCTCCAACGAATGGAAGCGCATTTCGTGGGACGAGGCGATCACGCGCATCGCCAAGCTCATGAAGGATGATCGCGACAAGAATTTTATCGAGAAAAACGCCGCCGGTACCACGGTTAACCGCTGGCCGTCCATGGGCTTTCTGGCGTCCAGCGCGGCTTCCAACGAATCCGGCTATATCAGCGTCAAGACGATGCGCGGGATGGGTATCGTCGCGCTCGATACCCAGGCACGAATATGACACGCACCGACGGTCACCAGTCTGGGGCCAACGTTCGGTAGAGGTGCAATGACCAATAGCTGGGTCGATATCAAGA
>JAYVQD010000324.1:0-6335 GCA_043777275.1 Nitrosomonadales bacterium | reverse complement strand
TTGGTATCATCGTTCGCTCTTCAATACTCAACTGCGTGTAGAATTTTCCCATGCAACATTCTCTCCTAAAAATGTTGCCCTTGGTTTTTGAGCGCGCCAACTTTAATATATAGCCGCTACCACTGCATCACCCATCTGCGTGGTACTGGCCGTGCCGCCCATATCCGGCGTGAGTTGCTTCTGTTCAGCGATCACCTTCTCCATCGCGCGATCCATCAACGCCGCCGCCTCCACCGCTTTGGCGTCGTTCCGTTTGCGGCCCAGCCACTCCAGCAGCATCTGGCCCGACATAATCAGCGCATACGGATTAGCAATATTTTTGCCCGCGATGTCCGGTGCGGAGCCGTGCGTGGCCTGCGCCATGGCTTGTGTTTCACCGCACACCAGGCCCGGCGCCAGACCCAAACCGCCGACGATGCCCGCGCCCAAATCGGTGAGGATGTCGCCGAATTGATTGGTGGTAACCACCACGTCGTATTGATGCGGGTTCATCACCACTTTCATGGCGAAGCCGTCGACCAGTACTTCGGTGAGCTTTACATCCGGAAATTCTTTCGCCACTTTGCGGCATTCTTCGGCGAACATGCCGCACACCAATCGGTACACCGGTTCTTTATGCACGGCGGTGACGATTTTTTTACTGCGCGTGCGCGCGATCTCGAACGCCGCGCGCGCCACGCGATTCGCGCCCTTGCGCGTGACCACGCGCGTGCCGATCGAGATTTCGTCATTCGGCCGGAACTCGCCCGCGCCCGCGACGATGGTGTCGGAAGACTGCATGCCTTCGGTCACTTCGCGCAAAAAAACAATATCCACGTTCTTATGCACCGACGGAATATTCGGATACGACTTCACCGGTTTGATGTTGGCGTACAACTCAAAGCGTTTACGCACCGGCGGCATGATCCATGTCGGGTCATTGCGCGGATAAGCGTTGTGCCCGATGGGGCCGCACAGCCAGCCATCGATTTTTTCAAGCTCGGCCTGGGTCTGCAACGGGAATGTATGGCCGTGCAGTTCGTGGCCGCGCTTGCCGATGGCGTGCTCGCTCCATTCAATCGCCAAACCGGTTTTGGCCGCAGCCGCTTTCATCACCTTGACCGCTTCGGGCACCACTTCCAGCCCGATGTCGTCGCCCAGCAAAATTCCGATTTTCAGCACGCGCAATCTCCATCGATTTGTCTTGCACAAAGTATAGCAGCGGAAGTTGACATGGCCGCCAGTTGCTGCAAACTGCGGCAAACTTGCCGCCAGCAAACACCGGAGGATTGTCCCATGCGCTTCACACCACACTTCATTGCCGCCGCAACGATGGCAACACTGCTTGCACCGGCAGCAACACACGCGCAAGGCTACCCCAACAAATCCATCCGCGTGATTGTGCCGTTCCCGCCTGGCGGCGGTGTGGATTTCGTCGCGCGCGTGGTCGGGCAGGAATTGACCAAGCGCCTCGGTCAGCAAGTCGCGGTTGATAATCGTGCGGGTGCGAACGGCATCGTCGGGTTGCAGGCGTTGATGGCAGCACCACCCGATGGCTACACCGTCGCCGCGGTATCCGCCGGGCCGCTGGCGATCAATCCGCATCTCTACGCGAAGCTGCCTTACAACACGCTGCGCGATTTCACGCCGATTGCCAACATGATTAATTTTCCGCTGATGCTGGTGGCGCACCCGTCGCTGCCGGTGAAAAACGTCAAAGACCTGATCGCACTGGCGAAAGCACGCCCCAACGAAATCACCTATTCGCATCCGGGCATCGGCAACACCGGGCACATCGCCGGTGAAGTGTTGAACGCCGTGGGCAACGTTAAAACCGTGGGCATCCCGTACAAAGGCACGGCGCCCTCGGTGATCGCGGTGCTTTCCGGCGAAGCGCATCTTACTTACAGCAGCATCCCCACCGCGCTGCCGCATATACGCGCCGGCAAGCTGCGCGCGCTCGGCGTGGGCAACGCCAAGCGCATGCCGTCGCTGCCGGAATTTCCCACCGTGGCTGAAGCCGGCCTGCCCGGCTACGAAGCCTATGCGTGGGGCGGCATGCTCGGCCCCGCCAATATGCCGAACGACATCGTGCAGCGCCTGAGCCGCGAAATTGTCGCCGCCGTGAACACCAAAGAAGTCACCGACCGCATGCTCAACGAAGGCACCGTGCCCACCCCGCAAAACCCGGAAGAGTTCAGCGCCTACATCAAATCTGAAATCGGAAAATGGGGTGAGGTGTTGCGCAAGGCAAATATCAAGATAGAGTAATAAATACTTTAAAAACAAATACTTACATAACAATAACGTTATTCGGACTCACGCTGGCTCGCACATTGCCGTTCTGATATTCTCGATTTCAGCCAACGCTTGCCGCCCCTTTTCTGTATCTGGAGAACTCCATGAAATACAAAAGAAATGAAGCCAAAGAAGCCGCCAAAGAAATGCTGCGCGGCGTGTGGACCGCGCTGCC
Organism: Nitrosomonadales bacterium; assembly: GCA_043777275.1. Lineage (GTDB taxonomy): Bacteria > Pseudomonadota > Gammaproteobacteria > Burkholderiales > SG8-41 > UBA5216. The sequence continues at coordinate 3,883 of JAYVQD010000324.1, read as the reverse complement.
GACAAATTTTATCGACGCTGAGCGGCTCGATGAAAAAGGCATCGCGTCCAACCTTGAGCACTGCATCAGCGGCCTGAAAATCGACGGCCACTACTGCATCGGTAACGTCGGCGAGTTCTGGGCGATGACCAACGAAGAACGCATGCGCGTGGTCGAAATCAACGTTGAAGTCAACAAAGGCCGCGTGCCGCTGATCGCCGGCTGCCATCACCAAAATCCGCTCGAAGCCGCCAAGCTGGCGAAACACGCGCAGGATGTCGGCATCGATTTCGTCATCATCCTCACGCCCTACATGGCCGCGCGCGGCGACGACGCGGTTTACGAGTATTACAAATTTGTCTGCGAACGCGTGGACATCGGCATCTGCCTTTTCAACACCAACCAGGGGCATCCGATTTCGGCCAAGCTCGCGCAGCGCCTGGCCACCCTTCCCAACATCTGCGGCTACAAGCAGGGCGTGTCCGGTATGGCTGCCGCGACCTCACTGCGTGACACCATTGGCCGGCAAATCGAAGTCAGCGTCGCCGAAGAAGCGCCGTGGCTCTACAACATCGCCGTGTGCGGCGACCACTGGCTGCTCAACTACTGCCCGCATCTGTATCAAGTGCCCGGCTACCTGCCGGTGCGCGACTACACGCACGCCGCGCAATCCGGCGACATGAACAAAGCCGTTGAAATCTGCAAGAGCATCAACCCGCTGCGCTCCGTGCTGTCGAAATGGATACCGGGCTACGGCAGCGCCGGCGGACGCATGGCCATCGCCGAACAGAAATACTGGATGGATTGCGTCGGCATGGTGGGCGGCCCGGTGCGCGCGCCTTGCGCGGAGATGACGGTCGAGATGAAAAAAGGCATGCTGGCCGATTTGGAAGCTACGGGGTTGGTAGCCAAGGCTACGGTCGGGATGGCGTCGCTTAAGCGGGCGGCGTAGCACTTTGCTTTTCGCAGGACGCAATCCCTATTGCGCCGAATGCGAGTTTGCCAAGCCCGCGTAGGGCGGGAAGAGCGTAGCGTTCGTATCTCGTAGGGCGGATGAGGCGCTAGCCGTTATCCGCCGAATGTCATTGCGAAACGGTCGGCCGTCGTTCGGCGGAAGGCGCTATGCTTTTCCGCCCTACAAAATCTACTTTTTCCCGGCTTTTGTCTTGGCCTTCGCTCGCACCGGCGCCGACGCCCGCGCAATCTCCGCAGCGCTTTTCAATTTACCCACACCCCAGCATAAGCCAATCAGCTTGTCCGCCTGCGCCGCAGGCAATATACCTTTGCACAGCAAGCGAAACTTGGCTTCCAGATCCGCGTCGCTCATCGGATTGCCAACGCTGCCCACGCAATGTTCGATAGTTTTTTCAAGCACGCGGCCATTGGTGAGTGTCATGGTGATGTGCACCTGATCTTCTTTCACACCGTCCAGCACCACTGCACTGACCTGATCTCTCAATCGCGTCACCTTGGGGTTGCGCACAATCGCGTCGCTATACGCCGCCTCGCCGCCCTCGCCCAGCAGAATCGCCGCCGCACAAGAATGGAAAATACTGAACTTGCCTTCGAGGCCCGATGTAGGTTCGCGCTTGGCGGTCAACTCCAGCACCAGCGGATGCACTTTCAGATTGATGCGCGCAATATCGTCGAGCTTCAATTTATGTTCGTTGCGCAACTGGATGCAGCCATCAATCGCCGGATGAATCACCACGCCGCACGCATAGGGCTTGTAGCTGTTCGACGAAATCTCCCAGGTTTTGCCCAGCCCTTCGGTAATTGCTGCCGGGTCGAACTTAGTGGACAAAATCGCCGCAAAGCCACGCCGGCCTTCGATGCCCTGCTCCGCGCTGGTGACATTTTTTTTCGCCAGCAATGCCGACAACAAACCGTTGCGCGCCGCGATGCCCGGATGCAGGGGCTTGGCCATGGTGCCGAAGGTTTCGCGGATGCCACAGGCGTGCGTGGCCGCAGTGCCCAGCGCCCACACCATTTGTTGTTCGTTGAGTTTGAGCAGGCGCCCTGCCGCCGCCGCCGCGCCAAACACGCCCGCCGTCGCGGTGATGTGCCAACCGGCATCATAGTGATTCGGGAAAACCGATCTGCCGATACGACATTCGGCCTCGACGCCCAATAAAAACGCATGCAAAAAGTCACGCCCACTCACCGGTTGATGTTCCGCCAACGCAAGAATGGCGGACAGCACCGGGCCACTGGGATGAATCACCGTCTGCAAATGCGTATCGTCAAAATCAAAGGTATGCGAGGTCGCGCCGTTCAACAGCGCCGCCTGAAAAATATCCACGCGCTCGCTGCGGCCTAAAATGGTGGCATTACGCGGGCCGGAAAATTCATTGATCGCCGCCAGCGTGCGTTTGACGGTTTCGTGCTTCGACGCGCCCACCGCGCACGCCACCCAATTGAGCAGCGAACGCGCGCCTTCGTGGCGCACGGCTGCGGGCAGGTTGGCGGATTTGTGTGAGACCAGAAATTTTGCGAGGGTGCGGGTGACTGTCATGGATCGCCTTTATTTTATTTTACGTAAGTATTTGTTTTTAAACAACTTTACGGCTTGATGATTTCAAACCGGTAGTGCGCGATCTTCGCTTCGTCCAGCGTAACGCCCAACCCCAAGCCGCCCGGCACCGTCATACTGCCCGACGACATGTCGATTTTTTGCGTGACGATATCATCAGACGTTTTCAGTGGCCCCACACACTCCAGGCCTTCGATCACGTTTTTCGATGTCGCCGCACACATGATCTCCGCCATGGTGTTGATGCCCAAGCCGAAACCATGACCGACCACGCAGCGGATGCCCGCCGCCTCGGCCGTGGCAATCATGCGCCGCGTGTTGAGAAAGCCGCCCTGCTTCATCACTTTGACTTTGACGATATCCGCCGCATCGGCCTTGATGATGTTAATCAGACTCGCGTGATCGAGCACTGATTCATCCGCCATGATCGCCAAGCCCATCGCATTCGCCTCGCGCCGCACCCGCGCCATGCCCGCGAGATCGTCGAACGGCACCGGCTGCTCATACAGTTGCAGATTAAACGGCGCGACATAACGCGACAACTTGATCGAGGTATCGGCATCGTAACCGGCGTTGGCATCGATACGAATGTTGAACGCAGGCCCGACCGCCTCGCGCACCGCCTTCACCCGATCTCGATCGGCCTCAATATTGCCGCCGACCTTGATCTTGCACGAGCGAAAACCCTTGTCCTGCCACGCTTTGGTTTCAGCCGCCGCTTCGTCCGGCGGCAAAATGCCGATCCACGCATTAAAGCGCACGGTGTCCACCATCAACCCGCCCAGATACGCATGCACCGGCAAGCCCGCCACCCGTGCCGACAAATCCACACACGCCATCTCAATCGCCGCCTTGGCGTCGTGATAGCCCTCGTGCAGCGGCTCGATTTTTTCCAGCACGCGATGCACATTGGTGGGGTCCATGCCAAGCACCGCAGGCGCGAGCGTCTGCTGCAACAGCCACAGACTGTCCTCGATGGTCTCCATCGAATAGCCCGGCGAAGGGTCAATATTGCCGAGGCCCACTGCACCGCCGGTGGCGGTGATGCGAACGACCGCGCTTTTTTGGATGGATTTACTCTTGTAGGCGTTTTTGTACTCGCCGATTAGCGGGACGGCCACGCCGAAGATTTCTACTTTTTCGATTTTGAGGTTCATGTGCGTTTCCAGTTGAAGGGCGCTTGGGGGAAAAAACCCATTCCAGCGCCCATTTTCTAAGTGAACTTGAAAGCTGGCCGATCAACTTTATTAGCTTCAATCCAAGCCTTTAACTGGGCGCGCTCAAAACCCAAGTGCAACATTTTAGGAGAGAATGTTGCATGGGAAAATTCTACACGCAGTTGAGTATTGAAGAGCGAACGATGATACCAAC
>JAYVQD010000323.1:0-1655 GCA_043777275.1 Nitrosomonadales bacterium | reverse complement strand
CCGCGCCGAGCGCTTTCAGGTCGTAGGCGCCGAGCCGTTCGTCCAGCAACTCCGCGGCAATGCCCTTTTTAATAAATTCCGGCAGATACTCGGCGTAGAGCGTTTTCATGTCGGTCTGCGTGGCCTCGACACCCAGCGTCTCCATGCGCAGCGTGTGCAACAACAACCGCGCCGTCACAAAGGTGTAGCTCGGATCCTGTTCGATCAGCGCACGCGCGGCGAGTATCAGCGACTTGCGCACTTCTTCCATGGGCACGCCGTCGTACAGATCGCGCTGCATGCCTTCCATCACCGCTTGCGCCGTGACTTCGCGCCCCAGCCCTTCGCAGGCGCTGGCAACCAGCGCGGTGATGCGCACGACATCCAGCGGTTTGCTCACGCCGTTTTCAGTGACGTTGATCGCCGGCGGAACAACCGCCGCCAACGCCTGCTGCGCTTCGCGCTGGCGCGCGCGCTCCTTGGTGCGTTCGTCGCGATACAGCACATAGGTGCGCGCGACGTTGTGTTCACCGCCGCGCATCAGCGCCAGCTCGACCTGATCCTGGATGTCTTCGATGTGAAAAGTGCCGCCCGACGGCTGACGGCGCATCAGCGTGTTAACCACGTTATCGGTAAGATGAGCGACCTGCTCGCGCACGCGCGCGGATGCCGCGCCCTGCCCGCCGTTGACCGCGATAAACGCCTTGGTCATCGCTATGGCGATTTTTGGCGGCTCAAAACCGACCACCGCGCCATTGCGCCGGATGATCTTGTACTGCGCGTAGGCCGCCTCGCGTTCGGACACGCCCTCGGCAACCGTGAATGTCGAGACGGGAACGGACTGTATGGTTTCGGCTGCCGAATTCACAGTTAGCATAGGTTACCCCTTGATAGTTATAGGTTTTTTATAAGTCATGAGCTTGGTTACGAGCTCAATTCCTGTTTCGCGCCGCCCTTCCGCCGTAACCGCGTCCTTGGCAACATCAACTACCACTACATGTTGTGGTTTCGGCTGGATTTCCAACGAATTCTAGTAGCCGGGTATAGAGAACGCAACAGGTTTTTACAGTTTTCTGAAAAGCTCTTGAAAAACAGCAAGAACCGTCGCTAACAGGCGGATTCATTGCACAAAATTTAGGCAAATAAATCGCTTGTGTTATGCAAAAAACCTGCGGTTACGCCAAAATGCCGTGCCGCCTCCGGCAAAACCTGCTGCCCGCGCGAAGAGACAACAACGCGTGTTAATGCAAGCCGCGCCCTGCCCGCCTGCAGCGCTCGACGGCCCTATGCAGCGCAACAGCGAGAAATTCACTAACTATTTGTTTTTAAACATTATTTATTTTTCGCCACTCGAATGCCACCCCAGGATCGGTCTTGCGACCCGGAGCGATGTCGGAATGCCCTGTTACGTCCGCGATGGGATACGCAGCCTTGAGCGCAGCAATCAAGCCCGCCAGACCGGCGTATTGCGCTTCCTCGAACGGAATATCGTCCGCCCCTTCCAGCTCGATACCCACCGAAAAGTCATTGCAGCGTTCGCGCCCGCGCCACTGCGATGCCCCCGCATGCCAGGCGCGCTGCACACAAGGCACAAACTGAATGATTTCGCCATCACGACGCAGCAGAAAATGCGCCGAAACCCGCAGGTGGGCGATAGCCGCATAATAGGCGTGCGC
>JAYVQD010000322.1:0-6358 GCA_043777275.1 Nitrosomonadales bacterium | reverse complement strand
TTTCCGTGCGTGCCTCGCAAACCGGCGAAATCATTATGGATCAGGTGTTCGTAGCAGATGAAAATTTATTGCCCGGCGTCTCCGGTTTGAAAGGCCCGTTCGGTTGCTTGAACAACGCGCGCTTTTCGATTTGCTGGGGCGCCATGGGTGCCGCAGAGGCGTGCTGGCACACCGCGCGGCAGTACACCATGGATCGAAAACAATTCGGCAAACCGCTGGCGGCCAATCAATTGATTCAGAAAAAACTTGCCGATATGCAAACCGAAATCAGCATCGGCTTGCTGTCCGTGTTGCATTTGTCGCGTTTGCGTGAGCAGGGTAAGGCCACGCCCGAAATGGTGTCGCTGGTCAAACGCAACGCCACGGGCAAGGCGCTCGATATCGCGCGCATGGCGCGCGACATGCTCGGCGGCAACGGCATCTCGGATGAATACAACGTCATTCGGCACATGATGAACATGGAAACCATCAACACGCTCGAAGGCACGCATGACATACACGCGCTGGTGTTGGGGCGCGCGCAAACGGGAATTTCTGCATTTTGATTTTCAATTTTTTGTGCCCGATGGGTGCCGACACTAGGGATAGTGTCTACATGGTGCCTGAACCCCAAGTGTGTTGCGCGCATAAAACAACGCCCTTCTAGCAGAGGGAAATGCCCTTGACCCGCACTGCTGCGGAGAGTATTTTTCCTATAAACAACGCTCAACACTCGTTATTTAATCCACAACGAGTGATATCGAATTTAAGTAATTGAAAAATAACAATAAATCATGAAATTAGGCACGCGGCTCACTCAACGGGGCCGCGTGCGCCTATTATTTGGAATCTTCGCCAGACAAATCAAGGTCGTCCATAAAAATGACAACAGGTTGGCGCAGAAATGAAAGAAAGGTTCAACGTGGCTGAACGAAGTGCGGATGACGCCGGCAAACGGCGCCTGCAGGCGGTAGCACCGTCTGATACGCCTAAGGTGGACGACGAACCGGTCAGCGAACCGGCTGCGCCGTCGCCCAAGCGCGAACGGTTGACGCTCGTCATCGACCAGTTGCCGCACGCGGCGTACATGGTGAATCACAAGTTTGAAGTCACCTGGTTTAATGAACAGGCGCGTCTGGAAATTCCCGGCCTGCTTTCGGAATTGCCACCGCGCACCGAAGATCGCAGTATTTTCAGACTGCTGCTGGAAAACGGCGGTGCAGACATCAACAGCAATTCGGGCGCGATGTTGCGGCTGAATATCGCTCTCGCCAAAGAACGCATGAGTCTGTCTTCCATCGTGCAGCCGATGCGCGGCATCTCGACTTCGCGCGTGCAAATATTGGAGCAGATGTACGAAGAATCCGAGCCGGTGCGCTCAAGCGTGGTGGTTGAGCTTCCGGTGCGCCTTGAGGTGGACGGGTTGACGCAAGATTACGCCGCGTACTCCACGTATTTCCGCGAAGGCATACTGATCGTCATTGCACCGCGTGAAGAAGACAGCGACGAATTACGGCAGCTGTTAAGCCGCCGCGATATGGTGATCCGCACGCTGCTCGCCAAACGGCTGCCGGTGCTTACGGAGCTGGTGGTGCTGGTGGCTGATCTGCAGGAATCGGTGAAAATTTGCTCGGAGCTGCCGCCTGACGAGTACTTTGAACTCATCAACAAAATTTGGGCAACCGCAGGCGACATTTTTCGCCGCTACTACGGCACCTACGGCAAGCATGTCGGCGACGGCATGGTGTATTACTTTTTTCCGCAGCCGGATTCAAACTATATTTATAACGCAGCCGTGTGTGCGATGGATCTGAAAATTGCCATGGCGCGGCTATCGAAAGAATGGCAACTGCGCAAGAATTGGCTGAACGAACTGTATCTGAATACCGCGTTGAACGAAGGGCAGGAGTGGTTGGGCACCTTTCAGACGTCGACCAGCATCGAATTTGTCGTGCTGGGCGATACCATCAATCATACCTCCCGCCTTTCCGACATGGCGCGTTATGGACAAGTGTGGGCGACCAAGAATTTCATGAGCAAGCTGCCGCCCGAGTATCGCGACAAGGTTCAGTTTGGCATCGAGCGCGTGGGCGCCAATGGGCAACGCGTGATGGTGCCCTCAAGCTACTCCCGCGTGAGTAACCTGGTTGATATCGAGTCAGGCCGCTACGTCAAGTTACAGGATATCGCCGGACTCGCGGTTGCCGAGATTCGCGGCGTTACCGGCATCGACTGAGCCCGCCCGGAGCGGACGGTATCGTGCCGCTATCTCCATCGAAATGGTTGTGCGCCTGGATAGGCTGCGCGACAGCGCTGGTGGTTAGTCTGAGCGCCATCTATTTGCCCGTGTGGGGCGCAATCCTCTTCAGTCCGTTTTGCGTGGCCAGCGCTGTGATCAGTGCGCGGCGTGATGCGCTGCTGATCGCACCGGACGCAGTGACCCGGCTTCGGTTCAGCGTGTCAGGGCTGGACTTTCAATGCAAGGATGGCGCATGGCGGGAAGGTACGGTGCTGCCTTCTACTTTTGTGAGTCGCTGGCTGTCGATAGTGGCGCTCGGCGTGGCGCCAGCCGCCAGGCCCAGGTATATCGTGCTGATGCCGGACATGCTGAACAGCGAGATAGCCAGGCGGTTGCGAATTAGGTTGCGTTGGGCTAAAGACAAAGACGCAGCAACGCCTGTGAAGTAGCGTTGCCGTTGGGTGCCGCCACAGGCTGCGACCGGTTAGCCAAGAGGGAGTACGGTGTTAAAGAATACTGGGCGCAATCCCGGTTAACCTACACTTCATTTACTTTACATAATATACATTATACGAAGTATGGTAGCCTTAACTGCGCAACAGTTTAGAAAAGCATCCGTTTCCAAGGTCTCATTTATGTAAAGGAAACTCGCATGTTCATCGGCTCCAATCCCACCCGCACAGATGCAGAACGCTTGGCTACTTTCGAACGGTTCACGGCTGACGCTTTCGACAAGGTTCAGTCTTTTTATCAAGACGATTTGTCTGACTACGGCGAGGCTGTAGCCAAGGCGCTGGCCGCTGCTCGCGCCGAGGGCGTCGAGTGCATGGCCGAATTGATGTGGCCGCATGAAAACTTTCAATTGATGCTGGAAGTAGCTTTCCAGAAAATCAAATCGGCTGCCGGACATGATGAACTGTGCGCGCTGTCGCGCTTCGTGCAACGCGAGGTGAGCCATGCCGAATCGTGAAAACCTGCTCGTGGAACTTGACGTGGCGGAGGTGTTCCTTTTGCACGATGCCCTTCTCTACTACGCTGAATGGTCGAGTGAGGAGCTACACGAGCGCAAGGCGCAGCGTGCCGCCGATATGCGCCGCAAGCTGTTCGATGCGCTGGCTTCCGACTACGCCGCGGCACCTGGCGTGCGGGCGGCCGCATGAAACCGCGTCCGCGTCGCCGCAATCAACACGCGGCAAGCGGTGTGCAGTTTAAAGATGCCCGGCGTGATGCCGGTTTGTCTCGTGCGCAGGCGTGTCGCCTGCTTCACGTCACGCAGCGCACGATTCGGAACTGGGAAATTCCGGATGCCAAGGTTCCTTGGCTTGCTTATGAAATCATGCGCATCCATGGCTGCCACGAATTGCCGGGTGAGGCGTGGCGCGGTTGGCGCGTCGTCGGTGACAAGTTGTATTCGCCTGAGCGTTTGGCGTTCGCCGCGCATGAGGCTTCGTGGTGGAGCCTGACGTGTGCCATGGCACGGGAATGGCGGCGAGCCCAGGAGGAAGGTAGCAGGCTGCTACGATCGGCGGCGCAACCGGCGTCAGCAGAAAGTGCGCTTCCAAAAAAAGCGCATTCACGCGATCTGGCGGAAGCCGAAGCATGATCGCCTTTGCTCTGTGTCCTTCATCAGCACGCGCCAGCGGGTGTTCCGGCGCCGGCGACGCGCGGCGCTTGCGCCGCCGGCGTCCGGCAAAGGAACACCCAGCGGGCGGGCAGTATCGCCCGCGTGTGCTGATGCGCCTTGATGCGTTTCTTGCTGTTCCGGTGATGCCCTACCGTGAAATTCACGAAGAAAAACGCGCTACGGCGTCCCTGACGCTTCTTTCATGCAAAACGGGGTTGACGGACGTTGCATATCGAAAAGTGGGGTTCGCGCCGCCGACCGGCGCGCCCGGTTATTGCAACAGCCACCGGCTAGTAACACTTGCGGTTCAGTCTCATTTTGAGACTATTCAACAACACTGCTCTTTGCCTGTTTCGCGTTACGCATCAAAGACTTACAGCGTGAATTGCGCCTTGAAAAAACTGTTGTCGAATTATTCACCATCAAATCCATTTAATTCCAGTTAATTATGGCATTTAAGTATGAGTTTGCTTCGATGAACCCGATCCCGGTCAAGGAGGTCAAGTATGTTTCTGTCGCCAAAGCCGCCCAGTATTTGCGTGTTTCTCGGCAGCGCGTTCGCGTGTTGCTCAAGTCCGGGCGGCTTGTTGGCCGCCTTTACTCGCTCGGCAAAGGTCGCCGTTACACCTGGCAGATTGAGTTTCCGCCCGTTGTCCGTGGCGGATTGCGTGGCCCTCGTCTGGGCCAAAAGCCACCACGCCGCAAGGCTGACAACACTTCAAAATCGTCTGCAAAGGAGGCGCGGAAAATCGTTCCGCATGGTCTAGAACCGGCCTGACCAGCCTAATTTGCTGTCACTTTAAACAGTCCAATCGATCGCGGAATTCCGATGCGTTTCTATACATTATACGAAGTATCGTTATCACGATTGCAGCCGCTTTTTGGGCTGCTGCAATCCCCCTTTATATCTGACCATGCTTTATTGCTTTGCGCCCGCGCTCACCAGCATCCGTGCGATCTCATCGTTGCCGCGCTGCTTGGCCACTTTGAGCGGCGTATTACCGTTTGCGGATTGGTGGTTCACATTGGCACCGTGTTGCATCAACAACAATAATGCCTGGGTTTGTCCTTCGGTCGCGGCCATGGTCAGCGCGGTCATGCCATTCTCGGCGGTGGCGTCTACTTTGGCGCCTTTTGAGATCAGAAATCGCATAATCTCCATGCGGCCCGTGGAGGTTGCGTAGATCAACGGTGTCCAGCCCGGATGATCGATCACGGCACCCTCCGCCTGCAGGAGTTTGGCGACCTCCAAGTGCCCCTTGATGGATGCCAGCATCAGCGCGGTTTCTCCTAACGCGTTGCGCGCCATGATTCTGGGTTTGGCTGCCAGCAGGGTCTTGACGACGGTGATATTGCCTTCCTTGGCCGCGAGCATGAGCAACGATTCGCCGTCCTTGTTCACCGAATCCACATCGACGCCTTTTTTCAGCAGCGTTGCAACCTCGGCGTTGTGGCCCATGCTGATCGCGCGCAACATGTCTTCATAGGCGCCCGCCTGCGCATTCAGCGACAGCGAAATAATTGATAATAAAAACAAATACTTAGACATTGTCTTTGTGAGAGTTTTCATGTGCATTTCCTGTCATTTTAAATAGGTTAAAACAATTTTCAGTGGTGGCTTTGGCGATATCCGCGATGGAGCAACCTCTGAGCCGTGCAATTTCTTCAGCCACGTATTTCACCAATCCCGGCTCGTTGGTTTTACCTCTGTACGGCACCGGCGCCAGATAGGGCGAATCGGTTTCGATCAACATGCGTTCGAGAGGCACTTTTTGCGCCACTTCCTTCAGCGCTTTAGCGTTCTTGAAGGTCACGATGCCCGAAAACGAAATATAAAAGCCTAATTCCAGCGCGGCTTCGGCGACTTCCCACGACTCGGTAAAACAGTGCATCACTCCGCCCGCCTCGTTCGCACCCTCCTCCTGCATCAGCCGGATGGTATCGGTCGCTGCCGAACGCGTATGAATAATCAATGGCTTGCCGCATTGTTTTGCGGCACGGATGTGGACACGGAAACGCTGCCGTTGCCACTCAAGATCGCCGGTCAGGCGATAGTAATCCAGACCGGTTTCGCCGATCGCCACGATTTTCGGGTGTTCGGCTAATCTGACCAGACTATCGACTGAAGGTTCTGTTACATCGGGGTAGTCGGGATGCACGCCCACCGAGGCGTACAAATGGGCATGCGCTTCGGCCAGCGCCAGCACCCTGGGAAAGTCATCCAGATTGACGCTGACGCACAGTGCGCGCGTGACCTGGTTGGTGCGCATGAGGGCCAAAATCTCATCCAGGCGGTCGGCAAGATCGGGAAAATCGAGGTGACAGTGCGAGTCGATGAACATGTCAGTTGCGCGCCAGACGTGCCAGATGCGCGTAGCGCAACAACAGGTCTTCGATCAACAGGCGCGCATTCAAAGGGTGATTGACGATGCGCTGAAATCGCACCAGTTCACGATGAAAGCGCAGCACTTCCAGCCCGTCAGCGCTGCGGGCGGCGATAGTCAACGCGTCTTTGC
>JAYVQD010000321.1:0-1663 GCA_043777275.1 Nitrosomonadales bacterium | reverse complement strand
CGGCGTGCGTGCAGGAGGCGAGCTACGGCGTGCGCTGGCTGAAATCCAAGGCGATTGAATGGAATGGTGACGCGTCCACCCTAGGCGTGCTGGGCAGTTCCAGCGGCGGCCATGTGGCGCAGTTGCTGGGCATGCGCCCGAACGATCCACGCTACAACGCGCTTCCGCTGCCCGGCGCGCCCGGCATCACCACGCGCGTGGCGTATGTGGCGACGCGTTCGCCGATCAGTGATCCGTTTGCGCGCTTCAAGCAGGCCGAGAAAATGAAACGCGAGCACATGATTAAAAACAGCACTACGTTTTTTAATCCGTGGGAATCCGTCCACGAAGGCAACCCGCAGGAAGCGCTCGATCGCAAAGAAAAAGTGGAGTTGCCGCCGATGCTCATCATGCAGGGCGGTTTGGACGACAACGTGATCCCGCCGATACAGGAAAAGTTTTCCGCGAGTTATCGCGCGGCGGGCGGCGAATGCCAATACGAATTGTACGAAGGCTCGACCCATGAATGGGTCGCCGAACCCAGCGCCGCGACCACGCGCGCGCAAGACATGGTGAAAGCGTTTATCAGCAAACAATTGCAGGCGGGGCGTAAAGCACTCTAATCGTTATATTACCGTAACTATATGTTTTTATTGATTATTTTAATAAAGAACGCTCATGCTTGATCTCACAGGAAAAATCGCACTCGTGGCCGGCGCAGGCGCGGTCGGCGAGGGCTATGGCAACGGCAAAGCCACAGCCGTGTTGCTGGCGCGGCAAGGCGCGAAAGTGTTCGGCACCGACATCAATCCCGCCGCCATCGAAGACACACGTGCCATCATCGAAAAAGAAGGGGGCGTCTGTGTGGCGCACGTCTGCAACATGACGGTGGCCGCTGAAGTCAAAGCCATGGTCGATGCCTGCGTTAAACAATTCGGCCGCATCGACATCCTGGTCAACAACTGCGGCGGTTCCGCGCCCGGCGATCCGGTGGCGATGAGCGAAGAGACTTGGGACACGCAGCTCGATCTGAACCTGAAGACGGCATTTCTGGGCTGCAAGTACGTGCTGCCGGTGATGGAACAACAAGGCAGCGGCGCGATTGTGAATGTGTCGTCGGTGGCGGGTTTCGCGCATCGCGTCGGCAGCCGCATCGATGTCGCTTACAGCACGTCAAAGTCAGGATTGGTGGGCTTTACGCAATCCACCGCCATGGCGTATGTCAAAAAAGGCATCCGCTGCAATCTCGTGATACTGGGCACCATGCACACGCCGTTGGTGGAAGCGCGGCTGATGAAACGACTCAGCCCCCAGGATGCCGCTGAACTGGTGGCCAAGCGCCACGCGGCAGTGCCGATCGGCCGTATGGGCGACGCTTGGGATTCCGCCAACGCGATACTGTTTCTGGCTTCGGATGAAGCGCGCTATATTACTGCCACGCATCTTACCGTTGATGGCGGTTTGACGGCGGCGCGGCCCGGTTAATTTTTTCGTTCACTTTCGCATTCCTCCCCAACCTCGAAGGAGAATTCCATGGCAAAGGTAACCGCAATGAAATCCGCAGCATTAGCACTCGCAGCACTTTCACTAGTGTAGTGCTTCGTTCTGTTTGGAACTTAATCGGGAATTTGCGCGGATGACCTTTGCGAGGATGTCATGGGCCTTGGCAGTCCAGAAGAAGGGC
>JAYVQD010000320.1:0-6388 GCA_043777275.1 Nitrosomonadales bacterium | reverse complement strand
ACTCTGGGATTTGACTGAATATGACTGTAGTACACATCCGACAGATCATCCAGCAAAATTTAAGTCCGACAGGCTGCTAGGCGTTAAGCTGCACGCTGAAACCGCCCATGCGTAGGCATCGAAAAGCGGACATTTTCCAGCTACGGGCAGCCAAGTGGGTTACGTCGTGGGTCAAAGATCCGTATTTAAATAATATTTTTATAAAACAATAAGTTACGTTACTTTCTGGCGGAGAGAGTGGGATTCGAACCCACGGTACGACTTTCATCGTACACACGCTTTCCAGGCGTGCGACTTAAACCACTCATCCATCTCTCCGGGAGGCGCGCAGGATAATCCAGCGCGTCAAAACAAGCAACCTGCCGCCGAAAAATAGGTACGTAGGCGGCCTTAACCGCCGTCTGTGGCTTGAACGTGAAGGCTTATTTTCAACACTATCAACAAAGCTTCCGCCAACACCAGAATAAACAACGCTACGTAGCCGATGTGTTGATCGAGAATGACACGCGGGGTAATCAGCCTCGTAAACTTTACTACCGGCATGGTCATCGTTTTCAGGATGAAGTAGATGAAATTGCCATCGCGCTTTGATCCGGCGAGGATGTAAAGCGCACCCTGGCTTATCAACGCCATCAGCGCGATTTCGTTAAGCGCTTTGAGAATGATTACCAGTTGATACATCAGTCTTGCTTCACGGTCTGTTCGTGCGTTGTTGCCTGCATTAACTGCCGTGTTGCTTTGGGATCAAATTGTCGCAGACGTTCAATCACCTGTGCGAGTTTCTCATCATCGCCAAGGGCGTAATGCTGCATACCCAACTCGTGCAAGGCATGTGGATTCATCGGCTGTAACTTTGCTGCACGCTCGAAATCGCTGATGGCCATCTCATGCTGCCCCAGGGCCGCATGGGATATACCCAGTCCAAACCAGGCACGATCAATGGATGGATTGAACTGCAGCGCCGTGTTGAATATCTCGATAGCCTCCAGGTGCCTGCTCTGCTTTTGATAGATATAGCCCAGGTTGAACAGGGTGCTGGCGTCGTCTGGCTGTGCGCGCAACACCGCTTGAAACTGCTCCGCCGCAAGCGGGAATTGACCTGCCTCGCCATAAAGAAATCCCAGGGTGTTTCTGGCTGCCGTATTCGTCGGCTCAATGGCGAGCACTGTTTTCAGTTCCGCCATTGCGCGTGCGGGACGATTGAAAAAAAGAAAAAATCGCGCGCGCCGGTGGTGCCACCAAGTTTCCAGAGTCATGGATTGATTGTAGTCGAAAAGACAAAGCCCGCCGAAGCGGACTTTGTTTGGCGTGTGATGGCCACTTAGCCGAATACTACCTGACTTACCTTGAGTTTTCCGCTTGCGGGATCTTTCTGGAAAATCAGGATGGTTTCGTTGTCGACTTGATTCTGATTGTCGGGGTCAAATGTTTTCCGCTTATATATCCACTTCGGCGTGGTCGGACTGGCGCTATCGACGACATCGGGTTTGCCGACCTTGCCTGCAACCTCTTCCTCGGTTTTGTCTTGCACATAGCCGACAAACAGTCCGCGCTGGTGTCCGCCTTCGCCACCCTTGCCGCAACCCATGACGAGTGCTCCCGCCAGTGCGACGAGCGCCAGCAATCTGGCAAACCTGAAAATCCCGTTAGCTTCATTCATTACATTTCTTCTCTCTATACAAAAAAACAAAATAGCGCCCAAAGACAAGGCCCGCGCGAAGCGGGCCTTGTCCAAGGGCAAGGCGTAACCCGATGCGTCAGGTGGCTGCGGTGACCACGTTATCGCCTTTCAACTGTGGATAGCGAACATGCTCGACCAGCTCTTGCACCTGCTTGGAAGGCGGGGCAGTCAGCAGGCTGACGATGATGATGGTGAGCAAGCCTACCGGCAGGCCAAACATCCCCGCTGATATAGGATTGAGACCGAACCACAGATCCATCTTCGGCACGCCCATATTGGTGAAGAATGGGTAAGTGCGCATCATGTAATACAAGCACACACCTAATCCGGCCAGCATGCCGATAATGGCACCCCATTTATTAGCGCGCTTCCAGAACACCCCCAGTACCAGCGGCGGGAAGAATGCCGATGCCGCCAGCGAGAACGCCGCGCCCACCAGAAACAGAATATCCCCTGGTTTGAGCGACGTTACGTAAGCAGCAACGATCGCCACTACCACCAGCAAGCCCTTGGAGATGGACACGCGTTTCGTGGTCGAGGCTTGCGGGTCAATCATCTTGTAGTAAAGATCATGTGACAGCGCGTTGGCGATAGTCAGCAACAACCCGTCCGCCGTGGAGAGCGCCGCCGCCAGACCGCCGGCCGCAACCAGCCCTGACACCACGTACGGCAATCCTGCGATTTCGGGCGTAGCCAGCACGATGAGGTCGCCACCGATCACCACCTCGGCCCACTGCACGATACCGTCTTTATTGATGTCGGTAATGTTGAGCAAACTGGGGTCTACCTTGGCCCATGCCGCAGCCCATGCGGGTAGCGACGCAAACGAGCTTCCGACCAGATTGGTAAACATATCGTATTTGGCGAGCACCGCAAGACAAGGAGCGGTGAAATAGAGCAGGAAGATGAAGAACAGCGACCAGAACACCGACACGCGCGCCTGCTGCACGCTGGGCGTGGTGTAGTAGCGCATCAGGATGTGCGGCAGCGCGGCGGTACCGAACATCATGCAGAACACGATGCCGATGAAGTTCAGCCGCGCCAAGTCGCGCGCCTTCTCATCCTTGCCGGGGAAGGCTTCCGCATGCGGTCGCGGCGGGTTGGCACGCGCGGCGAGGCCCTTCTCGCGATTCCACTGGGTCGTAGCGGCTTTCACATCCCCTGGATAGGCTGCCGCGGCCTTTTCCGCCGTGGCTATTTGGTCGGCGGGTGCGTTGGCCGCTTTCAGGTCGGAAAGGTTCTTTTCCACCTTGGCCTTACCATCGGCAAACGCCTTTTCCGGCTCCTTCAGAGACGCGTTGGCGTTCGCTGCACGGTCTTTGAAAATGTTGCGAACTTCAATTTCTTTGGGGTCTGCGGTGATTTTTTTCTCCAGTTCCCCTATCTTTTGCAGCGTTTGGCCGTAAGCAAGCTGTGGCACGGGTACGCCCGTGTGTTTCATGCCGAGCCATACCACGGGCGTCAGGTAAGCAATGATCAGGATGATGTACTGCGCGACCTGTGTCCAGGTGACGGCTTTCATGCCGCCCAGCATCGAACACACGAGAATACCGGCGAGACCGACGAACACGCCGACGCCGAACTCCAGACCGGTGAAACGGCTGGTAATGAGGCCGACGCCATATATTTGCGCGACCACATACACGAACGAACAGGTGATCGCCGCAATGACGCCGATGGTGCGAACGATGTTGCCGCCGTAGCGTTCAGCCAGAAAGTCAGGGATGGTGAATTGCCCGAACTTGCGCAGATACGGCGCAAGGAATAGCGCAACCAGGCAGTAGCCGCCGGTCCAGCCCATGACGAATGCCAGGCCGTCGTAGCCGCTGAGGAATAGCGTGCCTGCCATACCGATAAAGGAGGCCGCGCTCATCCAGTCGGCGCCGGTCGCCATGCCGTTGAATAAGGCGGGGACGCGCCGTCCGGCGACATAGTATTCCGATACATCCGTGGTGCGGCTCATGATGCCGATGCCGGCGTAAAGACCGATGGTGGCGAACAGGAACCAGTAGCCTATCCATTGCCGCGACATGCCTAACTGTTCGGCGACTGCGAGCGCCAGGAGAAAGGCGATGAAGCCGCCAGTGTAAAAGGTGTAATACTTCTTCAGTTGCGCATTAAATGCGCTGTGGGTCTGGACTTGGCTCATTCGAGGTCTCCTTCATCCACGTCGTACTCCAGATCGAGCCTTCTCATCAACCAGGCGTAGACGCCGATAATCACCACGTAAATGACGAGCGATCCTTGCGCCGACATGTAGAAGCCCAGCGGAAAACCCATGAAGGTGATGGTATTTAATTCGCGTGCGTACCATGCTACGACGAATGTAACGATGAACCATATGGAGAGTAAAATCGCTGTGTACACGAGATTCTTGCGCCAGTACTCGTTGTGCCTTTCGGTTAACTGCATGGTGTCCTCCCTGGTTGAATAGTGCTGCTGCTCAGAACAAAAGACCTGTTACGGTATTGGTGTTAGTGGTCTTCGGCTGGTCAATATAATAGTTAAAGTTGCTTACAAAAAACTGAACCATGATCGTACGTGCACGGCACGAAGAAGTATCGCTATTGTAAAAATATATAATAAAAACAAATACTTATATTGAATCAGTGAAATTGGTTATTGTTGCAATGCGGCACAATCGACTCAGACTTAAGGAGGAAGTGATTTGCGCATTTTGATCGCGGAGGACGACGCGGCGCTTTCCGAGGCATTGAGTTTTACGCTCACGCAAGCGGGTTATGTGGTGGATCGCGTGGGCAATGGCGTGGAGGCCGACGAGGCGCTGCGAGGGGACGGCTTTGCGTTGCTGATACTCGATCTTGGTTTGCCCAGACTCGATGGTTTGGAAGTGCTGCGGCGCCTGCGTAAACGCAATGCGACACTGCCGGTGTTGATACTGTCGGGACGCGAACAACCTGAAGAAAAAGTCACCGGCCTTGACCTGGGCGCGGATGATTATCTGGTCAAACCCTTCAGTCTGAGTGAATTGCAGGCGCGCGTACGTGCGCTGCTGCGGCGAGGGGGCAGCGTCGCCGCGCCGACCTTGCAATACGGCGAGTTAAGTTTTGACACGGTGGCGCGCATCGCAAGTGTGAGCGACAAACCGCTGAATCTGTCGCTGCATGAAGCGGGGGTGCTTGAAATTCTGCTAAGGCGTTTTGGGCGCGTGGTGAGCAAGGAGCAATTGGTCGAGCAGATTTACAGCTACGACAAGGAAGTCAGCCACAATGCGATTGAAGTGTACATCCATCGCTTGCGCAAAAAGCTCTCCGGCTCCGGTGTCGAAGTCAGCACGCATTACGGACGCGGTTACGTGGTGGATTACGTGTCGCGCTGATGCGCCAGCAGGCGCGCGACGGTCTCCCGAAATTCGCGCGTGCCAAAAGGCTTGGTCATATAGGCGTCCGCGCCGCGCTGCAAGCCAGCGGCAATCTCCGTGTCGCGACCGCGTGCGCTGAGCATCAATACCCTGGTGCCCCGCAAGTGATCCGTGACGCGTATGCGCCGGCACAGCTCCAGGCCGTCAACCACGGGCAGCATCACATCAAGCACGACCAGATCAGGGGCGGATTGCTGCAACAAGCGCCACGCGCTTTCGCCGTTGTCGGCGGTGGTGACCGCGTGCCCGGCATTCTTCAATAAAAATTCGATTGAAATGAGGATGCTGGCATCGTCTTCAGCGGCGAGGATGCGGTACATCTGTCTTCTCAAGCCGAGCGGCGCACGTCAGACGCAAGCAACGGCAGGATGAATGAGAACGTGGCGCCCGCGCCGGGTTGACTGGCGACCCACAGTCTTCCGCCGAGGTGTTCGATGATCTGGCGCGAGATGGCCAATCCCAGGCCGCTGCCTTGGGGTTTTTGAGTGAGCGTATCGCCGACCTGGCGGAACTTGTCGAAGATCACCGTCTGATGTTCGGCGCTGATGCCAATGCCGTTGTCGGCCACGTCCACGCGCAGCGCGCCGGGCTCGCGGACGAGCGTGACGCGCACATGACCCTTGCCAGGCCCGCAGAATTTCGCCGCGTTAGACAACAGATTCAGCATCACCTGCATCACGCGGTCGCGGTCGGCCACGATTTCCGGCGCGTCATCGGGCAGTTGAAGTGTCAGGGTGACGCCGCTGTCACGGAACAATTGGCCCACCGCGGTGGTCGATTCGTTGACTAATGCGCTCATATCGAACTGTATCGATTGCCATTCGATGTTACCCGACTCGATTTTTGCCAGATCCAGCACTTGATTGATGAGGCGTGTCAGGCGTTCGGACTCGCGAATAACTATGCCCAGAAAGTTTTCGCGCTGGCCGTCCGCCAGTTGCGGGTTGTCGCGCAGAATTTCGGTGAACGCGCGGATGGACGTTAGCGGCGTGCGCAACTCATGCGTCACCGTCGAGATAAATTCATCTTTCAGGCGATCCAGCTCCTGCAAACGCAGGTTGGCGCTGCGCAGATCATTGGTGGCGGCTTCAAGCTCGCGTGATTGCTGTTCGAGTTGCCGGCTATAGGCCAGCACCTGCGAGGCTTCGTCGATGATATGCATGACTTCATCGATGCCCAGCGGTTCTTCATCGACCACCGAGGCGATCATGACCCGCGCGCTGGCGCCGCCGATGGCGCCCGCCAGGAGCGATTCGGCATGATGCACCGTGTCGGCGTCGGCAGGCAGTGCGTCGATGGAGGGGACGCCGCGCTGTCCGGCGTAG
>JAYVQD010000319.1:0-6417 GCA_043777275.1 Nitrosomonadales bacterium | reverse complement strand
GATCAAACGTCCGCCCGTCTCTTTTCATAAACAGTTTGATCGACGTGCCGCTCGAAAGTTCCACAATTGTCGCCTTAATTATCGACTAGTGAGTAAACACCTGAAGTCCGCTGGCAATGGTGCTGACCTCCATACCGGCCGCTGCATTCAGCATGGATTGGCTTATTTCCTGCGACGCCTGCATCTCATGGGTCGCCGTCGCTGACAGGTAATAGGTAGTGAACATCGCGGCGGTAGCGCCGAACACGATGATGCCGACGCCTAGCGTTACCTTGCGGGCGATAGTGTTGCGTATCTGCAATCCGACCTCGGTGGTTATTTTTTAGTGTCTTAGCGACCGCTCGAGTTGCAGCGGAGTTTTCCGCAAATGCGGATTACTCAAGGTGACACTTTACAATGAAATCTGGTGACTCATGTTTTTGCTAAGGTAGCTTGCTGCTTCATCGGTATGAGCGATGACGCTGGACTTGCGAGCATTATTTTTGAAAAAATAATATGGAATAAAAACAAATACTTAGGAATTTTTATATTCCTATGTCGCATTCGATAGCATTGATGATTGAGGCGTGGCAATCCAGTCGCCCCTGGTTTGCTGCAACCAGGCGCATGCGATAAAGTCGCAGACTTTCCGGTCTTTCGAGGGAGTGCGCAATGAACACGTTGGTTCGGTTGGTAATACCAGAAGCGCCGCTGCCCGCAGCGGCCGCAACGGGTAAGCAGCGTGATTTTCAGGCGGGCGGCATCCGCTTGGGGATACTCGACAACAGCAAAGGCAATGCCGACCACTTGCTGAAGTTCATCGTTGAAGGCGTGAAGGCACAGATAAAAGTGGCGTCGGTGGTGTCGCTGCGCAAGCCGTCGCCTTCGATTCCAGCCGAAAAAGCGGTGCTCGATGAGCTCACGGAAAAGGCAGACTGTGTGATCGCCGCCATGGCCGATTGAGGCTCCTGCACGTCGTGGAGTGTCCACGACATGTCGGAGTTGCGTAAGCGCGGGCTGGTGACGGCGGTAATTTGCACGGATCCGTTTCTCAAATTGGGCCGCGCGCAGTCGCGTGTGTTTGGGGTGCCGGATCTGCCGTTGATTGTGATTCCCCATCCGCTGGGCGGTATTTCGCTCGAAAAAGTTGAGGGGCGCGCCGAAGTGGCAATCCCGGAATTCGTGAAGTTGATTAAGGAACACGTGAAATGAGCGCAATGCGTGAGCTGTCGGATTTATTGAAAGCGCCCGATGCGAGCCTGGAGGCGAAGGATGATTTTTTCGCCATCAACGAGCTGTACATGGAAAAAGGCTGGGGCGACGGTCTGCCGCTGATTCCGCCGACCGAAGCGCGTGTGGCCGCAATGCTTGAATATTGCGACCGGCCATGGAATGAGCCGGTAGGCAAGATTGCGCCGCGCTATGGCGAGGCAACACCGCTGCGGCTGGCGGCGAACGCGGTGATGGCAGGCTGCAAACCGGAATATTTTCCGTTGATCGTGCTGGCGGTCGAGGCCCTGTGCGACGAGGCATTCAATCTCTATGGTATTCAGGCGACCACGCATATGTGCGCGCCGCTGGTCATCGTGAATGGCCCGATGGCCCGCGAGCTGGGCATGAACAGCGGCCACAACGCGTTCGGCCCCGGCACGCACAGCAATGCCACCATCGGTCGTGCGATTCGCTTGATTCTGTTGAATATCGGCGGTGCGATTCCCGGTCTGGGTGATATGTCCACCTTCGGCGGGCCGAACAAGTATTCGTATTGCGTGGCTGAAAACGAGGCAGACAATCCGTGGGAGCCGCTGCATGTGGAGCGCGGGTTTCCCAAAGAGGCGAGCTGCGTCACGGTGATCGGCGCCGAGTGCCCGCACAACGTGAACGACCACGAAAGCATTTCCGGCGTGGGCATACTCAAGACGATTGCGGGCACGATGATTTCCACCGGCTCAAACGACGTTTATTACCCGGACGCAACGCCATTAATCGTGATGGGCCCGGAGCACGCGGCTACGGTCGCCAACGACGGCATCAGTAAACAACAAGCGAAGCAATTTATCGCCGAGCATTCGACGATCCCGCTGGGCACGTTCTCCAAAGAAAACATCGAACGGCGCTTCCGTGTGGCGTTTGCGTCGGTCTACAAAAATGCCGGCATGGATGCGCCGGTACTGATGGTGCACAACGCTGACAACATCGTGATCGCGGTGATTGGCGGCGCGGGCAAACATTCGGCGGTGATTCCAACATTCGGGGCTACCAGGGCAGTGACGAAAGCGCTGAAGCGCAAAGATGGGCAATACGCGCGCAACATGCTTGAGATGCGTTGCGTGTAGCTTAGCAGGAAATACGTAAGCATTTGTTTTATAGAGATAATTTTAAACATAATGCCTGGTGGTTCTGGCAGATAAAAATCCACAGGAACCGTGATGCGGGCGCGCGCACTCCGCTGCGCTGTGACATGCGTCACGGTGGTGCCGAAGAAAGGGGTCGCGAGAGCGGAAAGTATTACGCGAGTGATGCGAATGTTTATAATCGACACACCCTGTCGCTACAGTGACCGGCTCAATGACAATAACGACTGTGCCTATCAATACCTACACACTTTCCGCTGACGCCGGCATACGCGAAATCGATGAAATCTGGCATGCGATTCACGAACGCCTGAAGACGCAGGCAACGGTGGATCTCGACGCATCGGCGGTTTCGCGTCCGGATACGGCGCTCGCACAATTGCTGGCAGTTGCGGTGGTGCGCGCCCGCGAGCAGGGCAAAACCGTGCGCATCCATAACCCGTCGCAGCGTTTGAGTGAATTGCTCGCACTGCTGGCCGTTGATGTGGTATTGGGAGCTGGCGTATGAGTGTGGATTTCGATATAGGCGAACCCGAGCGCAAGCAAGCCCCGGCGGACAGCAGCCCGTCCCAAACCGGCAAAGTGCCGGGCAATGGTAGTAATGGCAAGACGCTGGCGCTGTGCGCGATTGCGGTGCTGCTGCCCTGGGTTTGGGGTGTATGGGCGGTGCCGCTGTGGGTGTCGCTGGTGTCGCTGGTGTTGTCAGGGGCGGCGTTGTACCTGATTCATCACACGACGATGAGCCGCGGCGAAGCGGTGCAGTTGCAAAGTGCGGAGACACAGGCAGCAGCAGACCGCGGCAACGCGGCGCAGAACGCGCAATCCCTAGCGGAATTGCAGAACCTGCTGGGCCACTGGCTGGAGTCGTCGCGGCTGGCCGGTAGCGGCATCCGGCGCGCGCGCGCATCGCTGGACGACGTGACCCAGCAGTCCGAAGCGGCGGCGACCAACATCGGCAATAGTTTCCGCGTGCTGATGGACAAAACCGGCCAGCAAATGGAAAGCGCACTGCGTCTGCTCAAAAGTAATTCGGCGGGCGGTGAAGGCTCCACCTGGCTCTCGCTGCCGGATTTCATCACGGCCTACGAGCGGCAACTCGATAACGTGACCAGCCGCATGATGGATTTTTCCAAGGCATCGGAACAAATGTCCCAGCATCAGGATGTCGTGCGCGAGCATTCGCTGGCGATTGATGAAATGCTGGATGAGTTGCGCAACATGGCGGCGCGTGTGCGCAAGCTGGCGCTGGATTCCACGGTGGCGGCCAATCGGGATGCCAATACCGACAGCCGCTGGTTCATTGAAATCGCCGATCGCATACGCGAGACCAGCACCTCGGCGCACGAGTTGACACGGCGCATGCGCGATGGGTTGGAGAAAATCCGCGAAGTGATGAGCGGCACGTATGACGAACTCAGCAAGTCCAGCGACAGTGTCCGGCTGGCGGCGGTGCAGGCGAAAGTGGATGTTTCCCAACTTAACATCGCAACCATGGAAAAAGCGCGTGAAGTTACGGCCACGCTCGAAAAAGTCACCGCGCTCGGCAAAGAAGTGCGCAATGATATTAATCAGATCATCATTGCCATGCAGTATCAAGACATTACCCAGCAAAAGCTGGAGCACATCAAGGTGCCGCTATTGTCCGAAGCATCGGCTTGTATTGCGAATGCCGCAGCCAAAACCCGGGCGGCAGGTGTGACGCACGCCGGCGATAAGGCAATGGACGCCGTGGGAGAGCAGCGCCCTGTGCGCGAGGATCTCGCGCCCGGAAATACACGGAAGGTGGACGTAGAGTTATTCTAGATTTTGGGAGGATGTTGTGTCGAATATTTTGATTGTTGACGACTCGATGACCATGCGGCAAATGGTCAATTTCACGCTGGCGTCTGCGGGCCACCAGGTCACCGAAGCAGGCAATACCGATGAGGCACTGGCGCATGCACAGACGCAACGCTTCGACCTCGTGATATCGGACGTGAACATGCCGGGGCGCAGCGGTATAGAACTGGTCGCCGAATTGCGCAAACTGCCCGAATACAAATTCGTGCCTATTATTCTGCTCACGACTGAATCTCAACCGGAGATGAAATCGAAGGGCCGGACAGCGGGCGCCACCGGGTGGATCGTCAAGCCATTCGATCCGGAAGCATTGCTCGGCGTTCTGCGCAAAGTGTTGCCGGCGTAAGCCGAAATGGGAATGGCGAATGGAAGGAGTTCCGAAGATGCGTTTAGTTGAAATGGCACAGCCATGAGCCTGGATCTCTCCCGTTTCCACGCCACGTTCTTTGCGGAAAGTCTCGAAGGACTTGATCGCGTTGAGCAGGAGTTGCTGCAACTGGAGCAGCACGGGCACAGCAAGGACACGCTGGATGCCATTTTTCGCGTAGTGCATTCGCTCAAGGGTTCCGCCGGGAGCCTCGGCTTCGGCATCATCGCGGAGCTGGCGCATGAGATGGAGTCTGTGCTTGATCGCCTGCGTCAGGGCACGGCGCAGGCCACGGCTGAATGCACCAATATTTTGTTACGCGGCGTGGATTGTTTACGCAACTGGATCATTGCTTCCGAGGCCCACGAGCCGGTGGACGGAGCGAAGGGCGCCGGGATCGTACGCGAGCTACAAATCCTGTTGCGGCAGGTAACGCCTGGATTGTCGAGTGCCGCGGCTACTGCCGAGGGTACGCAGACGGCGCTGAACGCGGCGGGTAAGCGTACCTATGTGATTGTTTTCCGGCCCGCACAGGATTTCTTTCATAGTGGCAATGATCCCGCGCGTTTCATTGAGGAATTAGCCCATCTCGGCACGGTGCGTTGCACCGTCGATTTGTCTGCTTTGCCGCATATCGAGTCGTTCGTGCCGACGACCTGCTATCTGGCGTGGCGAATTACGCTGGAAACCGAAGCTGCGGTCGGCGACGTTCGTGAAGTATTCGAATGGGTGTCCAATTGCTGTGCGCTGGAGATTGAGCAGGCGGTTGAGCCGGGGTTGGCCCCCGATACGCCGGTGGTAGTGCAAACCGAGCGTCGCGGGGCTGGGCCGGCCACAGAAGCGCGTCGCGATGGGGGCCTGGTGACGATGCACGTGCGCACGGACAAAATCGACGACCTGGTCAATCTGGTCGGCGAATTGGTTATCACGCACACCATGCTGAAGCAATCGACGCAGGGCCTGGACGCGATCAAAGATGCGCGCGCCGTGTCGGTGTTCGCGCAGTTGGAGCGCAACGTGCAGGACATACAGGAGCGAGTGCTGTCGATCCGCATGATGCCGGTCAATCACGTCTTCGGGCGTTTTCCGCGGCTGGTTCGTGATTTGGGGTTGCAACTGGGCAAAGCCATCGAGCTCAAGATTTCCGGCGAGCAGGCCGAGCTCGACAAGAGCGTCATCGAGCAATTGATTGATCCGCTGACGCATCTGGTGCGCAATGCGCTTGATCACGGCATCGAGTTGCCCGCTGAACGGTTGGCGAATGGCAAGCCGGCCAAGGGCACGCTTTCACTGCACGCAGAGCATCGCGGCGGACGCTTTGTAATCACGGTGCAGGATGACGGTCGCGGTATCAATCCGGAGATGGTAAAGCGGCGCGCCATTGAAATCGGATTGATAACGGAAGCGGAGTTTGATGAGGCGGCCATGTACGCGTTGCTGTTGCGGCCGGGGTTTTCCACCGCGCAAAAGGTGAGTAATTTATCCGGCAGAGGCGTGGGGCTCGACGTGGTAAGCCAGAATGTACGCAAGTTGGGCGGCTCATTGGAAATTACGTCTACGCTGAGCAAGGGCACGAAATTCACCATCAATTTGCCGCTGACGCTGGCGATTGTGGATGGCATGATCGTCGGTGTCGCGGGCGAGCGCTACATTATCCCCATTACGTTTATCCGGGAATGCCTGCAGGTGTCGTCCACGCACGTGCAATCGGTGGTGGGGCAAGGGCATGTCGTTCTGTTGCGCGGCGAATACATTCCGATCGTCAGGCTCTCGGATGTTTGCGCGCTGCACGACGACACGTTACAAGAACAGTCGGTGCTGGTGGTGTTGGAAGTCGAAAATCGTACGATTGCGCTTCAGGTCAACGAATTGCTGGGG
>JAYVQD010000318.1:0-24305 GCA_043777275.1 Nitrosomonadales bacterium | reverse complement strand
TCGAGGCGCAGCTCGCGAAGCTCCAGCAAATGCCACACCTTGTCCGCTCATTCTTCAAAGCTCCTTCTGTCGCCTATGTTGGCGACTGCTGAGTAATGCTGCGCAGCGATTTTTATCCACGTGCAACTGAATCTTGTTGGGCTGCCAGTCCGCTCGATAACCATAGTCCGCGCGCCAGTAAAAAGGCTGGGAAAAATATCCAAAACTGCCACTGAAATAGGGGCGAACATGCGTTGGGTCCTCCCACGCGTCGTCGCTTCCACCGTGCGGCACACGTATTTCCGCGATTGCTCCGGGCATCGCGATCCGCCAAAGCTCCTGCATCAAGCCCAGGCTATCCCGAATATGCTCAATAACATGAGACAACAAAAAATACTCTGCCGTATTGTCGGGCAAATCGATAGGGGTTTCGCGCAAGTTGTCCAAATCACAAACGATATTCACCCTGGCAAGGCGGAAGAATCCAAGTTAACCCAGCCAGCTTTTATATTTCGGCCACAACCAACGTTCAATCGATACGGACGCACACACTTCGTAAGATCATTGTCCGAGCAGGCTGCTGTTTCCCTGCCCTTCGGAAACAAGCCTCCCACAATCATGTTTTTCAGTATTGACATTTCATTTTCAGGTGAGCGTACACAACATACTTCAAAGCGGCTTTCAACAGGGGATTCAATCGTATGGCACGATTGTTCCCGGTGCCGCTCACCTCTTCCCGGGGCCCCGTAAGAGGATAATGCTCCATTCTCCCTACCCCCGCTTGAACTCCTGAATCGACTTAACCAACTCCCCATCCGCGCGCCTGAGCGCCCGCGTGACCGAGCGCGTGTTGCCGAACGTCGGCACCCACTGCGAGTGTTTGCCCGCGCCGCCGGTGACGATAATGATGAGGTCTTCGGGTTTCGCCCACATATGCACCGGCGTATCGAGTGAGGCATTCGCATATTGATCGGCGAGTTTGCGGCGGAAGCGGCGATCGATGCCTTCCTGGGAAAATTTCGACAGCGGAATCGTTGCGCGCTCCCACAGCCATTGCCGCACGTCGGCTTTGCTCATGCCCTTCGATGCCACGGTGGCCGCATGCTCGGGGCCGAATGCGATCACCGGTTGGCCGGCGTAGTAGGCGTTGTTGGAGCCGGTGTTGGCCATGGTGCCGGCCACCATCGTCAAAATACCTTCGGGCGTGATGCTTTCGTGATCGTTGACGTTGTGCGGGCTTTCGGCGGCAACCACCGTTACCGCGCTCGCGTCTTTGGGCAAGCCCAGCTCAACATGCAGCGGGTCCCACGGCGTGTTGGCTTCGTTCTCGGCGACGCAGAAGCTGAATTTCGCCGGCGTGCCTGCGGTGGCCATGTCGCCGGTGCCTGGGATCGCCGCGCCGATGTTGACGAGACACAGACGCACCGCGCGGCCGATCACCGCGTTGGCGCGAAAATAATTGCCCATCACGTTGTTGCCGGAATTCATGCCGATTTCTTTAGCTACCGGGCCGTTGAAAATCAGCATGGGCGTGCAGGGGTGCGTGGTGGCTTGCGTGCCATACAGGTTGTACGGCTCCTCGGCCAGCGCTTCTAGCGCCAGCAACACCAGCGGAAAATACTCCGGCTTGCAACCTGCCATTACTGCGTTCGCCGCCACGCGTATTGGTGTCGCCGCGCCAAAACGCGGCGGGATTTTGACTATCGGCTTGTCGAAATCGCGGTCGCAGTAGGCCAGCATTCGTTCAACGCGTTCCTGCGTGGGCGGGATCACCGGCAGGCCGTCGCTCCAGCCTTTTTCGCACAGCATGTCAAAAACGGCTTCGGGATCATCGTCGCACTCGATCAGCGCGCCGGGGGTTTTGAGCATGGCAGCCAACGAACTCATTTCTGCTTCTCCTGCTGTTTTTCTTTCACTACCTTGAGCAGTTGCGGCAACGCAATCGCCGCGCGCTCAATCACCTTGTCCATGTTCAGTCCGCCGAGCGGATGCTGGATTTTCAACAGCGGCAGATCGGGCACGCCAAACACCTTGGCCTGCGCGCTCCCCAGCTTCATAAACGTATCGGAACACACCACAGCGGCGATCAAACCGCGCTTGGTCAACTGCGCCATGTCGTGGACACTCCACGACGTGCAGGAGCCTCAATCGGCCATGGCGCTGATCACGAGATCCGCCTCGTTGGCCAGTTCGTCGAGTATCTGATCGGTAGCCGGACGGCTGGATGCGGGTTTGCGTTTCATCACTACCGAATCGACTTTAAATTCTTTTTTCACACCTTCAATGATGAGGTTCAGCAGGTGATCGGCGTTGGCTTTGCTGTTATCCAGTATGCCGAGGCGGATGCCCGCACTGCCCAGCGTGCGGCTGGATTTCAACTGCGCGACGTCCTCGATCGGCGCGTCGGGTACTACGAGAAATACTTTTGCCATGATGGCTTCCTTTTCGTGAATTACCACAACTTCAAAAACTTTTTGCCACAGATTTCACAGATGAACACAGATTAACCCCAGCCTGTCATTCCCGCGAAGGCGGGTATCCCCTTCCCTTGGGGGAAGGTAGGTTGGGGGATTCATATCTCAAATGGCACGGTGTTATGGGTTCCCGCCTTCGCGGGAACGACAGTGGAGAGGTTTAATCCGCGTAAATCTGCGTAAATCTGTGGCTAAGGTTTTCTTGCCCTTTAATCCAGTTTAATCCCCGTCTGCTGCTGCACTTTTTTCCATTTCGCCAGATCGCTGCTCAAGCGTTTGGTTAATTCCTCCGGTGTGCTCTTGATGACATCGGCGCCCAGACGAGTAAACGCGTCGCGCGTGGCGGGCTGGTCGAGCACTTTCAATAGCGCGGTGTAAACACGGTTCACAATATCCTTAGGCGTGGCTGACGGCAGAAACACGCCGGTGTAAGTGGAGGCCTCAAACCCGCGCACGCCCGCTTCTTCCATAGTGGGCACACCCGTCAACAGCGGCGAACGTTTGGTCGCCGCCACCGCGATCGCGCGCAGCTTGCCCGCGCTCACGTGCGGCGCGGAAGTGGACACCTGATCGAAGATGCAATGCGTTTGGCCGCCGATCAGATCGATCAACGCAGGACCGCTGCCTTTGTACGGTATATGCGTAAGTTTGACACCGGTAATCACCTGAAATAATTCGCCGGTGAGATGCGTGTTGCTGCCGGTGCCGGCGGACGCCATCATCACCGAACCCGGCTTCGCTTTCGCCAGCGCGATAAATTCCTTTGCGCTGGTGGCCGGCAACGACGGATGCGCCACCAGTACCAGCGGCACGATCGACACCAGCGACGTCGGCGCAAAATCTTTTATCGGGTCATAACTCGGTACTGCCGCAAACGCCGGATTCACCGCGAGCGAACCGCTGGAGCCCAGCAGCAACGTATAGCCGTCGGGCAACGCCCTGGCCACCACCTCGGTGCCGATGCGCCCGCCCGCGCCGCCGCGATTCTCGACGATGACCGATTGACCCAGTTGCTCCGTCAATCCCGGCGCAATGGTGCGCGCGGTGATATCGATGTTACCGCCCGGCGCGAACGGCGCAATCAGGCGGATGGGGCGGTCGGGATAGGCAGCGAACGCAGCGCTTGAAACCAAGGGCAACAGCAAAGCGAAAACCAAACGAAATAGCATGTGAACTCCGGGGGAAGCAGCGTGGCATCGCCAGCGATGTTAGCAGTAGCGTGCCCGCACTACAAACCACGCTTACGGTCACGCTTCCGGCCGCGCACGCCGCACATGCGGGCCGCGCACCGCAGGTTTGCTGTGCCGCAACCAGCGCTGCGCGTGCGGCCTTTGGGCATACACTTCGTCGAACAACGCTTCCAGCCGCGCATGGGTGCCGCGCATGCCGTCGATCACTGACTTGGCCCAATCAAAATATTCGATCTGGCGTTTGAGCGGCCAGCGTGTAGGCGGATTCACCGCCACATCGCGCAGATTACAAATCTTGTCGGCCAGCTTGACCAGCCGCGCGCGGCGGGTGAGACGCGGGCCGTGCTTGACTTGCAGCTCCTTGCGCTTCCTTTTCTTGAGCTTATTGTTATCGGTGACTTCGAGCACAATGTCGCGAACCTCACCGCCGAACACTGCTGCCAACTCATCGGGCGTAGTCTGCGTATCTTCGAGCGTGTCGTGCAATATCGCGGCGATCAGCACCGTGGTATCCGTCACGCGGGCTTCCTGCACCAGCACGTTGGCCAGATCAATCGGGTGATTGATGTACGGCGACGCCTCGGGGTCTTTGCGCCGCTGGTGGCGGTGCTTGTCTGCCGCGAAAGCAATCGCTTTCAAAAACAAGGCGTGTCTGGGTTGCATACTTTCGCTCCAAAACCGTAACTATTTGTTTTTATTGAATTATTATACCATTCAGCCTGCGCGACTTGCGATAACAGGATAGAATGCGCGCCTTGCCGGATAAACGCCTGACGCGAGACACGCGATGACCCTCTCCACCCATCGTCCTGACACCTTGCGGCACCTGCGCGAACGCATCAAAGCGTTTGCCGAGGAACGCGACTGGGATCAATTTCACAACCCGAAAAATCTCGCCATGGCGCTGGCCGGTGAAGCCGGCGAACTGCTCGAACACTTTCAATGGCTCACGTTCGACGAAGCGGCCAACCTGCCGCCCGCCACCCGCGATGCAGTGGCATTGGAATGCGCGGATGTGCTGTTGTTCCTGGTGCGCCTTGCCGACAAGCTGGATATCGATCTGGCCGCGGCCGCTGACAAAAAACTGGCGCTCAATGCGCTGAAGTACCCGATAGAAAAATCCCGTGGCAAGGCCACGAAGTATGACAAGCTTTGAGTGCGTGAACGAGTAACCTCGCCGCCTTTCGCTCGTTCACCCGTTCACTCGTTCACCCGTTCACGGATTCAACATGCTCTCCTACCGCCATTTGTTCCACGCCGGAAGTTTCGCTGATGTATTCAAGCATGCACTGCTCACGCGGCTGCTGCATGCGTTGAATCAAAAAGCCAAGCCTTATTTTTATCTCGACACCCATGCGGGCACTGGCCGCTATGACCTGTCGCACCCGTGGGCGCAAAAGGGGCGCGAGTACGAAAGCGGCATCAAAAAGTTGCTGGGCCGCGACGACATTCCTGCGTCGATGAAACCCTATCTCGACATCGTGCGCGCCGAAAACCCCGATGGCCATCTGCGTTACTACCCCGGCTCACCGCTGATCGCGCGCCGCCTGATCCGCCCGATAGACCGCATCGCGCTTACCGAACTGAACAAGACCGACTGCGCCGATCTGCACGAACTGTTCGCGCGCGACAAGCGTGTCAACGTGCAATTGATGGACGGCTTTCATTCGCTGAAAGCGCATTTGCCGCCGAAAGAACGGCGCGGCCTGGTGCTGATCGATGCGTCGTTCGACCGCGCGCGTGAATTCGCGCGCATCGCCACGGCGCTGCACGAAGCGCACACGCGCTGGGCCACCGGCACCTATGCCATCTGGTATCCGATGATGGGCGCGGGCGTGATACGCGGCTTCGAGCGCGCGATTGAAGACGCCGGCATCCGCAACGTCCTGCAATTCGAACTGTCGATATTGCCGGAAGACGCCTCCACCATGCCCGGCAGCGGCATGATTATCGTCAACCCGCCGTGGAAGTTTGATACCGAAATGCGCACCCTGCTGCGCTGGATGTGGTCCGTGTTAAACGTCAAAAGCGCGGGTGGCGTTAAAGTGCATTGGCTGGTGCGGGAGTAACGCGACGAACGCGTCACTGTATCGCACTCCAGAATTTCTCCAGCCGCTTGTACGAAATCGGATACGGCGTCTTTAACTCCTGCGCGAACAGCGACACGCGCAGCTCTTCCATGTGCCAACGCAACTCGTGCAGGCGCGCATCGACCGTACCGGCCTGGGTTTGGCGTTCGAGCAACTCTTCGTATTTTTTCCGCCAGCCGCTGATGCTGGCGGCGTGTTTGCCGTCGCGCTCCATATCACGCGGATATTTATCCAGGCGCTTTTGCATGGCTTGCAAATAGCGCGGCAACTGCGACAGTTGCTCCCATGGCGTAGCGGCAAACCAGCCTTTGAATATCAGCCGCGACAGTTGCGCTTTGATATCCGTCGCCGGCCGCGATAAAACACCTTTCGCGGCACCCAGCGCCAACGACACCTGATGATATTCCGCGCCTATCGCCGCCAGCAGCCGGCACGCGCCCTCGCTCACCGCAGGCAAGCGCGTGCGCGCGCGCTTTAACTGCGTTTCGTAATCTTTCTGGCTGCGCGGCAGCGCGTCTTCGCCGATGAAAGCGCGGTCGGTGATCGCCGCAATCACGTCTTCGCGCAGATCATCCACGCCCGCCACGCCGCGCAACTGCATCGCCGCCTGATCGAAGCCGCGCAGGTTTTTTTCGAGTTGCTTCATCTGCTCTTTCAACGCGAGGCGCATCAGGCGCGTGACGCCAAAACGCATCGCCGCATCCGCCGCCTGCTTTACATCGAACAGGCGTATCGCCACGCTGACATTTTCATCAACCAGCGCTGGGTAGCCGGTAAGTTTGCGGCCATTGCGGGCAAACGAAATCTGTTCCGGCAAATCGCCGCAATCCCACACTTTGATGTTGTCGCGCTCGATGCCGGTTTCGACGGTAGCGAATGTCAGTTGCGCCGCCTGCCCCAGTTGCGCCTGTAGCGCCGCCAGATCGCGCTCGTTCGCCAGCTCGCGTCCGGCATCGTCGATCACGCGGAAGTTCATTTTCAAATGGGCCGGTATCTCCACGCCGTCCCACACCGTGGCCGCCACCGGCTGGCCTGCGCGCTTGCGCACAAAATCCGCCAGCGCCGTGGTGAACGGTTTGCGCGTATCGCACTCCGTTAAAAACGCGGTCACCTGCTCCGGCAACGGAAACAGATTGCGCCGCAAGGTCTTGGGCAGCGCCTTCAAATACGCCGCCACTTTGTCGCGAATCATGCCGGGCGCGAGCCAATCGAAAGGCGTTTCCTCCAACGTGTTGAGCAGATGCAGCGGCACGGTCACGGTCACGCCGTCGAGCGGATGCGCGGGCTCGAAGCGATAACGCACCTTGTAAGTGACTTCATTCACACGCAGCGTTTCGGGGAACTGATCTTCGGTGATAGCAATCGCCGAATGTCGCATCAGATAATCGCGCGTCAGATACAGCAGTTGCGGATTTGTCTTTTCGGCTTCGACGCGCCACGCCTCGAACGCCGCGCCGTTGTGGATATCCGGCGGCACCAACGCATCAAAAAACGCGAATAGCGATTGCTCATCCACCAGCACATCGTGCTTGCGCGCCTTGTGTTCTAGCGCTTGCACTTCTTTTATAACTATTTGATTTTGAACGAAAAATTTAGCGGTCGTTTGATAGTCGCCTTCCACCAGCGCGCGCCGGATGAATATCTCGCGCGCCTCAAATGGATTGATCGGCCCGTAGTGAACGCTGCGCTTGGGCACTATCGTCAGGCCATACAACGTGACGCGCTCATACGCGGTGACCATGGCGCGATCTTTTTCCCAATGCGGATCGAAGTGATGGCGCTTCACCATGTCACCGGCGATGCGCTCGATCCAATCGGGGTCGATCTTCGCCACGCAGCGCGCATACAGGCGCGTGGTTTCCACCAGCTCACCGGCCATCACCCACTTGGCCGACGTGGATGAGGCCTTGCGCAATACCGAACCGGGAAAAATCGTGAACTTGATGCCGCGCGCGCCGAGATATTCGCCTTCGTCGTTTTTGAAACCCAGATTGCCCAGCAAGCCCGCCAGTAACGCGCGATGGATTTGCTCGAACGTGGCGGGGATTTGATTTTCGCGCAGGCCCATTTCTCCGGTAACGGCGGCAAGCTGGCCGTGAATGTCACGCCACTCGCGCAAACGCCGGTGCGACAAAAAATGATCCTGACAATGATCGATCAGTTTGCGGTTGGATTTCTTGTGCTTGATCGCCTCGTCAAAAAAACTCCAGATTTTCAAGTACGCCATGAAATCCGAATGCTCATCCTGAAACGGCTGATGCGCGCGATCCGCCGCTTCGGCCCGATCAAACGGGCGGTCGCGCGGATCCTGCACCGACAGCGCGGAAGCGATAATCAGCACCTCGCGCAGACAATTCTCCTGCTTCGCCGCGAGTATCATGCGCGAGATGCGCGGATCTATCGGAAACTTCGCCAGTTGCCAGCCTACCGGCGTGAGTTGATTCTCGTCGTCCACCGCGCCCAGTTCCGCCAGTAGTTGATAGCCATCGGCGATCATGCGCGGCGGCGGCGGCTCCAGAAACGGAAAATCCTCCACGTCGCCGATTTTCAGCGACTTCATGCGGAGTATGACGGCCGCCAGCGAAGTGCGCAGAATTTCCGGATCGGTGAACTCGTCGCGCGCGGCAAAGTCGTCGGCGTCATACAGACGGATGCACACGCCCGCCGCTACGCGTCCGCAGCGCCCGGAACGCTGATTGGCCGAGGCGCGAGAAATCTTTTCGATTTGCAGCAGCTCCACCTTGTTGCGATAGCTATAGCGATTCACCCGCGCCACGCCTGGATCAATCACATAACGGATGCCCGGCACCGTGAGCGAGGTTTCCGCGACGTTGGTGGCCAGCACAATGCGCTGCCCGCCATGCGGCTTGAACACGCGATCCTGTTCTTCATGCGACAGCCGCGCGAACAGCGGCAGAATTTCGGCACCCGCGGGATGGTGCTTGCGCAGCGCCTCGGCAGTGTCGCGTATCTCACGCTCGCCGGGGAGGAACACCAGAATGTCGCCGCCGGTTCTATCGCGTGCAAGATCATCCACCGCATCGAGGATGGCGGCTTCGATGTCTTCGTCCTCTTGAATGACTTTCTGCCCGCTTCCTCCGGCGGTGAGAGAAGCGGCTGCCTTGTTCTTGGTTTTCAGCGGCCGATACCGCACCTCCACCGGAAACATCCGCCCCGATACCTCGATCACCGGCGCCGGTTTACCCGAGTGAGCGAAGTGCTTCGAGAAACGATCCGCATCAATCGTCGCGGAAGTCACGATCACTTTCAAATCGCGTCGCTGCGGCAACAAGCGCTTCAGATACCCCAACAGAAAATCAATATTCAAACTGCGTTCGTGCGCCTCATCAATGATGATCGTGTCGTAGCGCTTGAGCAACGGATCTCCCTGCGTCTCCGCCAGCGAAATGCCGTCGGTCATCAGCTTGACGTAGGTGTTGGGCGACACCTTGTCGGAAAAGCGCACCTTGTAACCCACCGCCTGACCGAGCGGCGATTTCAGTTCCTGCGCGATACGCGTGGCCACCGTACGCGCAGCGATGCGGCGCGGCTGCGTGTGGCCGATCAGCCCTTTGACGCCGCGCTGCAACTCCAGACAGATTTTCGGCAACTGCGTGGTTTTGCCCGAACCGGTTTCGCCGCAAATGATGACCACCTGATGTTCACTGATCGCGCGCGCGATATCCGCGCGCCGCGCCACCACCGGCAAGTCGTCAGGGTAGGTGGGCTTCGGCAGATTGCGCAGGCGGTGTTCGGGGTCGGGCAGGCTCACGAAAGTTCACAAGAGACGGGGCGGCGCATTGTAACCCGGCGCCCTCATCGCACCGTCGCGCGCGGCGAACATACATCGCTTAAAATCGACAACTATTCGATACCCCGCCCCAATTCATGCATGAGACATTCATGACTTTTTCACGGCACTGCGCGAAGCCATCAGCACACCCGTTTCCGTGCGTGCTTGCTGGAACGCTGATCTGCTTTTTAATCAGCGCCGCCGCACATGCCCATGGTGTCGCCGAGGGCGACAAGGGCTATATCCAGGAGATTTCCGGCACGCATCTGCTGCCGTTTGCCTACCTTGGCGCTAAGCACATGGTTACCGGTTATGACCATCTGCTGTTTCTCGCGGGCGTGATCTTTTTTCTCTACAAGCTCAAAGACATTGCGCTCTATGTCAGCCTGTTCGCCATCGGCCACTCGCTCACCATGGTGGCGGGCGTGTATGCGGGGCTGAACGTCAACGTGTATTTGATTGACGCTATCATTGGTTTGTCGGTGGTGTACAAGGCGCTGGATAACCTGGGCGCCTATCAGCGCTGGTTCGGCATGCAACCCGATACCAAGGCCGCCACCCTGATTTTCGGCTTGTTCCATGGCTTTGGGCTGGCGGCGAAACTTCAGGAATACGAGATCGCACGAGACGGCCTGCTGCCCAATCTGCTGGCGTTTAATGTCGGCGTCGAAATCGGCCAGTTGCTGGCGCTGGGCGCCATTCTGATTGCGATGGGCTTTTGGCGTCGCACGGCTTCATTTCTGCAACACGCCTACACCGCCAACGTCGCGATGATGTGCGCCGGGTTCGTGTTGATCGGCTATCAGCTCACCGGCTGGGTTATTTCCTGAATTGCGCGGAGCATTCGCTATGTACAACACCGACCTTCCCACACGCGCTGAACTTCCAGGCACCGGCAGGTTACTGCGTTCCACCGCGGTTGCCGTGGTGATCGCGGCGGGCCTGCTCATCACGACGGTGCTGCCTGCGGAATACGGCATCGATCCGACCGGCATCGGCCAAGTGTTGGGTCTCACCCCGATGGGCAAAACCAAGGTGGCGCTCGCCGCCGAAGCTGCCGCACAGAAGAAAGCACCCGCCGCGCAGACGCCCGCGCCCGCCGAAAAACCGGTCGCCGCGATACCCCCCGCCGCGCCGGACAACGCACCTGCATCCGAACAACAGCACACCCTGACGGTGCGGCTAAAGCCCGGTCAAGCCGCGGAAATAAAAATCACCATGCGCAAAGCTATCAGCGTGCGCTACGAATGGACAACCCAAGGCGGGCCCGTCAACTACGACACGCATGGCGATCCATCCCACGGGCCCAAAGGCGTCTATCACGGTTATGGCAAAGGCCAGAACGCCACCCGCGACGCGGGCACGCTGACGGCAGCCTTTGATGGCACGCACGGCTGGTTCTGGCGTAACCGCTCCGGCGCCGAAGTGACCGTTACGCTAAAAACCAGCGGCAACTACCAGCAGATCAAGCGGGTGCTGTGACTTCGGGGTTAAGGCTATAAAGCCCGGTAATCTTCGCCTCCGCCAGCACATGCCCCTTGATCGCCGCACGCACATCGCCGCCGGTGAACTTGCCGTTGACCGCGCATTTCTCGACATCCAGCGCATAGAGCGTGAACACGTAGTGATGCACGATACTGTCGTTCCATGGCGGGCATGGGCCGTCGTAGCCGTAGTAATCGCCCGACATGTCGTGGTCGGCGGCGAACCACAAGGTGTAGTCATTAACGCCCTGCCGCGTCGGGGCGTCGGGTAAATGGGGAATATGGGGCCCGGCTTTTCCGCGCGTGGTGACGTCGTTGGAAAACGCACCGGCTTTGATCTCGCCGGATGCCGGATCGAGATCAACCAGCACCCAATGAAAAAAATCGATGCGCGGCAGTGTCACCGGTATGGTGCGGCCCTCCTGATTCACATCATCGGGCTTGCTGGGCACATCGGGGTCGTGACAAATCAGCACCAGCGATTTCGCGCCCACGGGCACGTCGCTCCACGCAAGCTGCGGGTTGCGGTTCGCGCCCAGGGTGCAGTGGGTTTTGGCGTCCGGCGCACAGAAGGAAAACTCCACCGGGATGGCGCTGTTATGCTGAAAACTCGCGCTGCTTAGCTTCATGATTTTCTCCTCTGGGATGACTGGCAGAAATTATAGCTCGCCCGCCGCCTTGCGCAACGCCGCATCTCGCGCGGGTTTGTCCATCCGCGCCAATGATTTCACGGCCTCGAAGAATTTCGGCAGATCGTTACCGTGCTCACGCAGCATCGCCTCGAATGCGGGCACGCGTTGCGCATAGATCGACACCGATGCCAGCAGCGCGTTGTTGGGCTGCTGCGCGAACCACCGGTCATAACCCGCGAAGCCACCCCATGATGCCTTTAACTTTCCGTAGTCGCGTTGCATTTCATCGAAGTGTTGCTGCTTGGACGCGCGCATGACATCGGCAGCGATGGGTTGTTGGTAGAGTGCCTCCAGACGCGCGCGATACGCCTGCACCAGCGCGATGAAATCCGCGCGGTAGCCCTGCCTTTTCAGGTAGGTCTGCCGGTCTTGCTCGCTGCCGTTCCTTGCAAGCCAGCGGCGGAGTCCTTCGCGTTCGACGGCGACGGCGAACG
The DNA here is from genome assembly GCA_043777275.1 of Nitrosomonadales bacterium. GTDB lineage: Bacteria > Pseudomonadota > Gammaproteobacteria > Burkholderiales > SG8-41 > UBA5216. The sequence continues at coordinate 12,169 of JAYVQD010000318.1, read as the reverse complement.
ATTCGTTAAACACGGAATCATCTTTCACGTACACCACTTGATGCGACAGCTCGTGAAAAATAATGCGCGCCATTTCCACCGCCGGATAATTGACGATGGTATTCAACACCGGGTCGGCGAACCAGCCCAGGGTCGAGTACGCCGGCACGCCACCGACGTAAACATCATGGCCGCCCGCGGCGGCTTCGGCAGCAAATCGATCAGCGTCCGCTTTTAAAAAATAGCCGCGATAGTTCACGCACCCTGCTATCACGAAGCACCACTGCACCGGCTGCATTGAAAACTCTGCTGCGGCAAACACATTCCACACCACAAAGGGCCGGCCCAGATCGGCGTAGCGCCGGTAGCTCTGGTTATGCGGCAGGCCGAGTTCGGCGCTGGCGAACTCGCGCGCAGCCAATGCGATAATGAGCTTGTCCCGCAACGCCTGTGGTGACGCCGTGTCGTCGATGACCGCTTGCATCGGCTTTTCACGGCTCCAGATATCGAGTTGCCCGCGCACCGATTGCGCGTAATAACCGATTTGCGAACATCCTGAAAAACTCAATGAAAACAAATAGATACAAAGAACCCGCAAGCACGCTAACCCGCTCATGAGCGTGCGCCGTCGGCATGCGCAAAGGCCCCGCGCCGCAAAAACTCGCACACCTGCCGCGCCACCAGAACGGAGATCACCATTTGCGTGTGACTCACCGGCAGCACGACTGAATCGCGCGCGTCCGGCACGATTGTTTCGGCCACGCTGATGGTGCCATCGTGCGGCGATGGCAAGTCGGGCGCCATCATGACGCCGAGGCCGACGCCGCGGTTTCCCGCGATCACGCCGATGTCGTAGCTCGCCAGTGATTCGGGTCGCGCGCCCCGCAACCACTCGCCTACCGATGCACCGACGGCGGCGCAACCGATGCGCACGCGGCTGAGTCTGCGCGCGGCAAAGCTGTCGACAAACGGCGAGCCCACTAACACCACGCGACCGATATCAAGCCGGTGCGGCTCATCGAGCATGCGCGCAATCAGCAAGCCGCCAAGACTGTGGCCCACCAAATGCAGGGGCCGTGCATCCAAGGTCTGGCAGAACGCCGCGAGCCGGCGCGCGTTTTCGGCCAAGCTCATGCGCACCGACGGGTAGGTATAACGATGCACCGTGTAACCTGCACGCGCCATGCGCCGCGCCATCCATGTCATCAGCGCGCCATGCATCCACAAGCCATGCACCAGCACCACTTCTTCGTTTGGCGGCACGGGCGGCGCGCCTCGCTTTAGACCGCGCGGCCGTCGTAGCGCGTCACGCCCACGTCAGCCAGATGCGCGACATCGCCCCACGCGATTTCGCGCCAGCCGTCCGCCGCGCGGTGAAAGGTATTGAGGCTGGCGTTGAGCAGCGGCGCTTCACGCTTGGCATCCAGCGCCAGCTTGCGCGCGGCGCGATGCAGCGTATCGAGCACCAAGCCGTGGGTGACCACCACCACACATTCACCCGCATGCGCGGCGGCAATGTTCTCCAGACACATGAGCGTGCGCTCATAAAACTGGCGCGGACTTTCTCCGCCCGGCACCGCGTAATCGGGATCGCGTAACGCGAAGCGCGCATGTTCAGCGGGATAACGCTGCGACATTTCATCGTAGGTCAATCCTTCAAACACGCCGAAGGTACGCTCGCGCAAGGCAGGCTCGCAGCGAATGTCACGGCCGCTGGCGCGCGAGATGGCCGTTGCGGTGTCCCACGCGCGCGACAGGTCGCTGCTATAGAGCGCCGCAAACGGATGGCGCGCGAGACGCCGGCCCGCCGCTTCAGCTTGCGCGCGCCCCACATCCGATAACGGCGTATCGGTTTGCCCCTGCATGCGCCGTTCACGGTTCCACGCGGTTTCGCCGTGGCGGATGAGTATCAGTTCGGTGTTCATTGGCCGTGAAGGGGAATCAAAATGGGGATCAAAAAGGCAGGACGCCGGTTAGCGTGCGTCATAAATAAAGTTGTTTTAAAACAAATACTTACGATTTAATGCCGTGGAGATCAATGCCTGTGCGTTGGTGTGCGCGCCGGCTCACGTCGCCATCGGAGGTTACCAGAACTCATACCACTTCTTCGGCACCACCTTCTTGTCGGCCTCGGCCTTTTTCTTCGCCGCTACTTTTTCCGCTTCACGCTGCTCGCGAATTGTTTTGGTTTGCTCGTGCTCGGCTTTGTTGAGATCTTTTTGCGCCTGTTGCCCGGCGCGCTGTGCATCGACCGTTTGTTTCGCGGTTTCATCGGGCTTGTGCGCGGCGCGTGCGGCGTTGCTTTCGGTCTTCTTCACGTCGGCTTCGCTCTGTGCTTTTTGGGTGGCCACGCGCTGCGCTTCACGCACAGCGGAGCGTTCGGCGCGGGTCTGCGCGCGTTGCTCACGAAGGGCCGCACCGCGCGCCTTGGCCGCTGCATTGTCGGGACTGTCGAGCGCCGCCAGCGCGTCCTGACTCGCGCGCCATTGCGTCTGACTGAGATTGAATTTCGACTGACTGGTGCGCACGCGGCTGCTCGCGTGATCGATCCTGGCCTTGTCGCCTGTTTTGCGCAATTCTTCCAGCGCGCGGCGCTCCTGTTTGAGTTGCGTACGGTCTTTTTCCATCTGCGCGCGCGCAGCTTCTACTTTGGCGGCAACGGCAGCCTTATTTGGATTCGTGGAATTCGTCGCGTTCGCCGCATTCGGATTGAGATCGGCAGCGGCAGGTTGCACGGGCGTCGGCGGTTGCGCGCGAGCGCCCGCCGCACCCAGCATCAGCGCCGCACCGACAACCAAAATCAACGTTTCCCGTTTCATCATCTCTCGCTCAACTTTCAACAACGGTTTATCGCCAGTCTGGTGGACACGCGATTGTAGCGGTTCCGGCTATACTCACCCGTCGTCTTGATCCCGGTCTTGATTCTGTCTGCCATGCCCAGCACTGAAGTCCTCGTTTTCGCGCCGCTGATCATATTGCTGGCGTATCTTATTTTCGGCATCTCGGGATTCGGCTCAACGCTGATTGCAGTACCGCTGCTCGCCCATGTGATGCCGCTCAAGTTCGTGATCCCCATGGTGGTGGTACTCGATTGCGTCAGCGCCGTCAGCATGGGGTTCAAGTTGCGCGCGGACGTATGGAAGCAGGAGTTCTTCCCGATGCTGCCGTTCCTGGTGGTTGGACTGCTCATCGGCGCCTTTGTTCTGCTCAATCTACCGACGCAATGGTTGTTTGCGGGGCTCGGATTTTTCGTGGTGGTCTTTGGCAGCTACTATGTCATCGGCAGCCAATCGATGGTGCGTCTGCCGCGCTGGACCTGCGCGCCGATTGGTCTTATCGCCGGCACCACGTCGTCGGCATTCGGCGTCGGCGGTCCGCTTTATGTGTTCTTTTTCACCGCGCGCGGCGCCACACCTGAACAAGTGCGAGCCACCGTTCCCGCCGTGTTTTCGTTCACTACCGTCGCGCGCATTGCGATTTTCATCAGTTTGGGACTGTACAGCCGGGATATCGTGATCGCGGCACTGTTACTGCTGCCGGTGATGGCGCTGGGACTGTGGTGCGGCCACCGGCTGCATGGCAGGCTGTCGCGCGAGCAGGCGATACGCTTCATTGGCGGGTTGCTGCTGTTAAGCGGCATTTCCTTGTTGGTGCGCGCTTTCGCGGCGTAGCATTTTGCGTTTTGCGTATTGCAGTATGGGGGCACGCCATCCGCGGTCAGCGCCCGCTGCGTGGTTGAGCGGCTAGGTAACTGCGTATTCGCCGCACCCCTTCCGCCAGCCGCTCCACCGGACGCGTATAGGCAAAACGCACATGCTCACGCGCACGATGATGGCCGAAATCGATGCCCGGCGTAATCGCCACACCGGCCTGTTGCAGCAAATCCAGCGCGAAGGCATGACTGTCCTGGGTAAAACGGCCACAGCCGGCATAGATGTAAAAAGCGCCCTGCGGCATATGCGGTATGTCGAACCCGAGCGCGCGCAGCGCCGGCACCAGATAGTCGCGACGTTCGCGAAACGCTTCACGGCGCGCGTCGCAAATGGCCAATGTTTCGGGTTCAAACGCCACCAGCGCCGCCATTTGCGCCGGCGTGGGCGCGGACAGAAAAATGTTTTGCGAAAGCTTGTCGAGATCACTCACATACGCATCCGGCGCCACCATCCAGCCGAGCCGCCAACCGGTCATGTTGAAATACTTGGAAAAACTGTTGATAACGAACACGTTGTCCCCGGCGTCCAGCGCCGTATGGGTTGCGCCTTCGTACACCAAGCCGTGATAAATCTCATCGACGATCAACACACCCTGGCGTTGTTGTGCAAACGCGGCCATCGCGGCGATGCGTTCACGTGATATCAGGGTGCCCGTAGGATTGGATGGCGTGGCCACCAACGCGGCAACGGTGCGCTGCCCCCAATGGTGTTCGATCAGTTCCGGCGTTAACTGATAATGGCTGTCGGGGCCCACGGGCACGCCGACAGCCTCGCCTTCCATCATGCGCACAAAATGGCGATTCGCCGGATAGCCGGGGTCAGCCACCAGCACCTGATCGCCCGGATTGACTAGCGCCGCGATCGCCAGCAACAACGCGCCTGATGACCCCGGAGTGATGACAATCCGCGACGGCGACACCGCAACGCCATAGCGCGTTTTATAGAATCCCGCGATGGCCTCGCGCAATTCCGGCAGGCCCAGCGCGGGCGTATAGAAAAGTTCGCCGTGCGCCAAGGCGCGTATGCCCGCCTCGCAGATCGGACGCGGCGTGGCAAAATCGGGCTCGCCGATTTCCATATGCACGATGTCGCGGCCCTGCGCCTCCAGTGCTTTCGCGCGCGCCAGCAACGCCATGACCTGAAAAGGCTCGATATCGCCCATGCGGCGCGCGAGCGGCAAATTCAACAACCGGGACTGGTCACTCATACACGAAACGTCTCGATAAAAATAAAACGCCCGTTGCCAAACACGGCAACGGGCGCGGGCTTAAGCAGCGGACGCTTACTTACTCACTTACGCGACGCCGTTTTTCTTGAACCAGGCAAGGCAACGATTCCAGCCATCCCATGCTTCGTTGCGCCGATAGCTCGGGCGATAGTCGGCGTGGAACGCATGCGGCGTATCCGGGTAAAGATGAATCATCGACGGATTGTCCGCCTTTTTGAGCGCGGCGTTCATCTGCTCCACCGTGTTGTTGGGTATGCCTGCATCCGCGCCGCCATACAGGCCGAGCACCGGCGCCTTGATGTTGGACACCACATCAATCGGATTGGTCGGGTTCATCGCGTTCTTGTCGCCCACCAGCCGGCCGTACCACGCCACGCCGGCTTTGACGTAATCGTTGTGCGCGGCATACAGCCAGGTGATGCGCCCACCCCAGCAAAAGCCCGTGATGCCCAGTTTGTAGCGGCTGCCGCCGTTTTTCTCGGCCCAGCGCACCGAAGCGTCCAGATCGCGCATGACCTGCATATCCGGCACCTTGCTCACCACCTTGGCGAAAATTTCTTTGTTGTCCTTGAGTTGCGATACATCGCCTTGACGATGATAAAGCTCCGGCGCGATAGCGAGGTAACCCGCCTTGGCGAAGCGGCGCGCCACATCCTTGATGTGCTCATGCACCCCGAAAATCTCCTGCACCACCAGGATGATGGGCATCGACGACGGCGAGGCCGGCAGAGCCATCTTGCTGGGCATCGCGTAGTACGCGGGGATATTGCCGTTGTCCGTCGGCACCTGCACCATGCCATGCTCAAGATCAAAGGTATCGGTCTGCACCACCGTCTGCGCGCAAATCGGCTGTGCCGCCAGCGCGAAGCCCGAAGCAATCGAGCCTGCCATGAAATCGCGCCGCGACCAATTCTCTTTATTGGTGGTGAGGGCCATCAAATCTTCACGCTGTGTGTTACTTAACACCGGTTTCTCCTTACGGTTGGGATTGTTTTGCCGCGCTATCGAATCATCGCCCGAGTAATCCACACACTAAGCAACACACTAAGCGAAAGCGGCCTGCTTGGCAAGATTTCAGCAAAGCCGCCATGGTAACGATCGTAACTATCGCGCCCGCGCGCGGGTGGTGCGCGGCGCCCTCGCTGGCAACGGCAACGCGGTTTTATATTTCACCTGCTTCAGCGCAAAACTGGAACGGATATTGGACACGCCAGGAATCTTCGCCAGGTAATCCACAATAAACCGCTCCAGTGATTGCATGTCGGACACCACCACCCGCAACAGGTAATCCGCATCACCGGTCATCAGGTAACACTCCATCACTTCGTTGCGCGCGAGCACGGCGTTTTCAAAGGTATCGAGCGCGCCGCGCATCTGTTTTTCGAGACTGACCTGTATAAACACGCTTACCGTCAGCCCCAGTTTGAGCGGATCGAGCAAGGTGACATAGCGGCGTATCAGCCCCGCCTGCTCCAGATCACGCACGCGGCGCAGGCACGGCGAGGGCGACAAAAACACGCGTTCGGCCAAATCCGTGTTGGTCAGCCGCGCGTCGTCCTGCAATGCGGCGAGGATGCGCCAGTCGGTTTCATCCAGCACGACTGCCGCAATTTTCTGCGTTGATTTACTCATTTTCCGCAATAATATTTCTTATTGACCCCCGCTTCAAGTGAAAATAGCAATCCCATGCGGGCGCGAAGCGCCTACCATCGGCGCACCTTATAAAAAACAATATCGAGTCCTCTATGAGCTACAACCCCGATCCCGATCCCCAGGAAACCCGCGAATGGGTTGAATCATTGCAATCGCTGATCGCCCATGAAGGCGAAGCGCGCGCGGAGTTTATTCTGCAGCAGTTGTTCGATACCGCGCGGCGCAGTTGCCGCGGGCTGAAGTTCAACGCCACCACCGCGTATCACAACTCCATTCCGCTGTCGGAACAGCCGCCCTACCCCGGCGATCTCGCGCTCGAAGAACGCATCACCGCGCTGGTACGCTGGAATGCGCTGGCGATGGTGGTGCGCGCCAATCGCGAGCATCCCGAGTTGGGCGGCCACATAGCCACTTACGCTTCAGCGGCCGATTTATTTGAAGTCGGCCTCAATCATTTTTTTCGCGCCGGACAGGATGGCGATCTGGTTTATTTTCAGCCGCATTCGTCGACCGGCATTTATGCGCGCGCTTATCTCGAAGGGCGTTTATCCGAAGAGCAGTTGATGAAGTACCGGCAGGAAACCCGCGGCGGCGGCTTGTCGTCGTATCCGCATCCGTGGCTGATGCCTGATTTCTGGCAGTTTCCGAATGCGTCGATGGGGCTGGGGCCGCTCAACGCCATTTATCAGGCGCGCTTCATGCGCTACCTCGAAGACCGCGAGATACGCCCGAAGTCAGACCGCAAAGTGTGGGCCTTCGTCGGCGACGGTGAGATGGACGAACCCGAATCACTGGCGGGCCTGTCGCTCGCCTCGCGCGAGAAGCTCGACAATCTGATTTTCGTCGTCAATTGCAATCTGCAACGACTGGATGGCCCGGTGCGCGGCAACGGCTCCATCATTCAGGAACTCGAAGGCCTGTTCACCGGCGCCGGCTGGAACGTGATTAAATTGTTGTGGAGTTCTGACTGGGACACGCTGTTCGCACGCGACACCGAAGGCGTGTTGCTGCAACGCCTGCACGAAACGGTGGACGGCGAACTGCAAAAATACGCCGCCACCGACGGGCGCTTCAATCGCGAACATTTTTTCAACAAGTATCCCGAATTGCAGGCGCTGGCGGCCGACCTGTCCGACGCCGACATTGACCGGCTGCGGCGCGGCGGACATGATCCGCTGAAAATTTATTCGGCGTATCACGCCGCCACGCGCAGCCGCGGACGCCCCACGGTGATCCTCGCGCAAACCAAAAAAGGTTACGGCATGGGCCAGTGGGGCGAAGGCAAAATGACCGCGCATCAGGCCAAAAAATTGGAAACCGACGCACTGCTGGCGTTTCGTGATCGCTTCGCGCTGCCGATTGCGGATGCCGATGTGGCTGCGTTGCGCTTCTACAAGCCAGCGGAAAATTCACATGAAATCAAATACTTACATTCACGACGCAAAGCGCTGGGCGGCGCCATGCCGTCACGCACACGCACAGCACCCGCCGATCGTGTACTCGCTGCGCCACCCCTAAGTAATTTCGCGCGCGCGCTCGAAGGCACGCACGAGCGCGAAGAATCCACCACCATGAGTTTTGTAAATGTGCTGTCGCAACTGTTAAAAAGCCCGGATATCGGCAAACACGTGGTGCCCATCGTCGCCGATGAAGCGCGCACCTTCGGCATGCAAACGCTGTTCCGCCAGTTCGCGATTTATTCGTCCACCGGCCAGATGTACGAACCCGAAGACCGCGACGAACTGCTGTATTACAAAGAAGCGAAAAACGGCCAGATCATCGAAGAAGGCATCACCGAAGCGGGCGCGATGTCGTCATGGATTGCGGCGGCCACTGCCTACAGCGCACATGGCGTGACCATGCTGCCGTTTTATATTTTCTATTCCATCTTCGGCTTTCAGCGTGTGGCCGATTTGATTTGGGCAGCAGGCGACAGCCGCGCACGCGGGTTTTTGATCGGCGCAACCAGCGGGCGCACCACGTTATCGGGCGAAGGCTTGCAGCACCAGGATGGCTCCAGCCACGTGACCGCCGCCACCTTTCCCAACTGCGTGTCGTACGACCCCACCTACGGCTACGAACTCGCCGTCATCATTCAGGACGGCCTGCGCCGCATGCTCGACGAACAGGAGGACGTGTTTTATTACCTCACCGTCACCAATGAAAATTACCGTATGCCCGCGATGCCGGCGGGTGCGGAACAAGGCATCCTGCGCGGCATGTATTTATTGCAATCAGGCAGCAAACACAAACACCGCGTGCAGCTCATGGGCTGCGGCACCATCCTGCGCGAAGTGCTGGCCGCAGCAGAAATCCTCGAAAACGACTACCAAATCGCCGCCGACGTATGGAGCGTCACCAGCTTCACCGAACTCGCACGCGACGGCACCGCGTGCGAACGCTGGAACCGCCTGCACCCCGAAGCCGCGCCGCGCGTCAGTTGGGTCGAGCAATGCCTGCGCGAGCACGCCGGCCCGGCAATTGCCGCCACCGACTATGTGCGCAACTTCGCTGAACCGATCCGCGCGTGGGTAGATCGCCCGTACACCGTGTTAGGAACCGACGGTTTCGGTCGCAGTGACACGCGCGAATTGCTGCGCCGGTTCTTTGAAGTGGATCGCGCGCACATTGCGGTTGCGGCACTGAAAGCGCTGGCGGATCAGGAAGTGGTGCCTGCGGCTACGGTGAGCAAGGCTATTCAGAGATTTGGTATTGATGCCGAGAATGTTGAGCCTTGGCACGCGTAGTTATTTTGTCGGTCGCCTAATGCAAATAGGCAAAGGAAACTCTGACGAGGCTACCAAGCCTGCGGGCTAGTGCGGAAATCACGCAAACCAAGTAAAAAGGGCACCCGAAGGCGAGCCGTTTCCTTAATGTGTTGAAAAATGGCTGGGCTTTGCCCTGACGCATACGGGCCTCTTCGGAGGCCCGTATCATTTTGCGGTCAGAAGAGGCACACGTCGGGAGCCAACGCTTCATCTCTGCGAGGGACTCAGGGCTGTGGGCGCCCTACTAATTCTCGGCCGCGTTCAACAAAGCTTTAAGAAATGGTAGAGCAGCCGCTTTATTCGCATCTGTCAAGCCGATTTCTCTGGCGGCCTTGGTAATCAGCTTCGTCATTTCCTGAGCATAAGTCTGCGGGGCGGCCCCATCGGTGAACACTTTGAGAAAGTTGATCCAGTGCTCAATCGGAATTCCAGCCGCCTTCGTCTCCATGGTCTTTTTGACAAAATCGTCCATCAACAATGTTCTAGCTACGCGTCCGAAATTTCCGCCGCCGTCCTTGACTGCTTTGTCGGAGCACAAATCTGATTTTGACGGATACGCTGTGGTGTGCTGGGAGAGAATCACAAGGTCGTCAGGCTGGCCGGATGCGCCGCGTCGATCCCACGTCCAGTAATAATTTCTCGCCTCGGCCGCATATCGAGCTTGTTCGATGAACACAGGAAGCAACACGGGCGTCCCTGAAATGACGTTATCGAATTTCCATGGAACGATGAGGATCAAATCCTGCAGATTGCAAGCTGCGGGTGTGATCACATAACGAAATGAAGGCTCAGCCTCTTTCGACAAGACAAACCAGCCCTTCACCTCGATGCCCATGAGAATGGGAGTCAAGCTTGCAGGATCGGAATCCTCCAAACGCACATCTGGAAAAGATTGGGAATACCTCTTGAAGCTGTAAGTTGGGTATCGGTTGGCCGGATCCCAAACCGTCCTCAAATTATTCAGAGTCTCAACCACAGATATTTCTATAGCCGATCCAAGAACAGTGTTGAAGCCAAAAATGTCAGTCGCATCAATGCTATTTACATTCGTGGTTGTTTTGAAATACTGAGGCAGCGCGGTCAACGCCCTCTTCACGCCATCATATAGGCCGGGATTGTTGGCAACCCATGCCGCATCTGGGCCAGGGGCTTTTACTGGTGCAGTCGGCTTTTGAGGGGCCGCGCCCGGATTAAGCTGCGCGTTGTTCTGAGTTGCCATGATCCAATGCCTTGGTTTTGAATTCTTGTTGGAGCCGCTCGACAGCCGCATCGAAATAGTCTGGGAATAGCTCGGCGGCATAGAACTTCCTTCCAAGCCTCAACGCAGACACAGCCGCAGAGCATAACCCTCCAAATGGCTCCCAGACAACATCGTCTTGGTCGGTCGAGGATCTGATTTGAATGTCCAGCAGCGCCAAAGGCTTTTGGTTGGCGTGCACGTAGCCGTTTTCCCCCTTGAATCGCTCCGCCCCATGCACGGCGGGAGATTGCCAGACATTGGTCAGCCCATGGGTGTGGTTCCATTTCGAACGCATCAAATCCCATGCTTGGGATTGAAGCGGCACCTTGCCATCAAGCGAAAAATACGGGCGTCCATTGTTTGGCTTACCGTTCTTCTCGCAAAACGCCGCCATCTTCATCATGGCTTCGGCCGGCGGGAAATACCATAAATGGCATTGGGTGAGGTATTTTCGAGTCGCCGCGTTCTTCACGCCGCAAGCCTCATTGGCTTTGTTCATCGGAAGACCACTCCTAAGCCATTCCGAGCGAACCCAGTCCTTGATGGGCAGCAATTCGCCAGAGACACTGGGCAGCACTGCCTTCTTTACATACCTGACAGCGATCTCCGTCACGACGGGCACGCCACGGATGGTCTTCGAATTGCAATTACCGGCCACATGGGCGACGCCCTTGTCCCATATGCAGCATTCTTGGTATTCCCAACCATGGGCTTCCAAGATCGGGTGGACCATGGCCCAGCCAATCTCTGAATTCCAGAACCACAACGTCGTGCCCGGCTTGGCCCTTTTGGACCATTCGGCTGCATGCGGCGCATACCATTCAGCCAAATGCTTCGTCGTGACAGGTTCGCCCGGGAACTTTCCAAGCCCGTAAGGGCCATCCGCGATGATGACATCTGGGGCAGGCCACTTCGCGCTTGCTTTTAGCGAATCGCCGAAATCAATTTGAGATGTGCCAAAACGAACGGTTTGACGGAGCTTTTCGACCTTGGCAGGCTGGGCTTCGTTCGCCTTCGCCGCCGCCATCGACTTTGATATTTTGGTGCTTTGCGCGTCTGTTTTCATTGAATCCTCCCATAAGAGTATAGATAAACACATGTGTCGGGCAATGTCGAGTCATGAGCTTCACATCGCCTCAATTTAAATACAGCACATCCTCATATTTCACCGGCCCCTTGGCCAACCCAAGCCGTTCTGCGGGAGTCAATTTGTCCTCGCCAGGCAGCATGAAGTTTCGGTAGGCCCGGAATATCGTCAGAACCTTGGCGATCTGCTTGGGGTTGTAGGGAGCGTAGCCATTCCACACGCGGCCCGCATTGCCTTGCGAGTGGAGCCCGCGCTCCAAGAGCATGAGCCGACGGCGTATCAGCATGAATAGGTTGTCGACCGCGTGCAGGCTGGCCTTGTTGTAGAGCCAGGCCAGGTGGTCGATGTCGTAGTCGCCCATGTCCGTCAGATACGAGATGGCTTTGGCGGGCTCGCTCATGTCGGGGAACGGATGTTCGACCCACCTGTCGTTCCATGAGCCGATCTGGATCATGCCCGCCAGCTTGGCTTTGAGCATAGCCAGCACCGCGTCGCTCTGGC
>JAYVQD010000317.1:0-6428 GCA_043777275.1 Nitrosomonadales bacterium | reverse complement strand
GGGGCGAGCCGCTGCACACCATGCGCACCATCCGCGAGTGCATCCGCGCAGGCATCGCGGGCGTGCATATCGAAGACCAGTTGTTCCCCAAGCGCGCGCACTATCACACCTATGTCGCGCACAATATTCCGCTCAACGAATTCCGCGACAAGATCAAACTCGCCTGCGTGCAGCGTGACGAAAGTGATCCCGATTTTGTGATTATCGCGCGCTCGGATGCCTGCCGCGAACAAGGCTACGCCGAAGCAGTCAAACGCATGCGCGTGGCCGCCGACGCGGGCGCCGACATGGGCCTGATTTTCCCGCGCAACGACAAAGAAACCATCAACGCGCCGAAGCAATGCAAACTGCCGATGGTGTATGTGCAAAGCCGCGGCAATCGTGACAAGCGTCCGCTGTATTCCAATGCGCAGTTGCAGGACATGGGCTACGCGGGTTGCATCGACGCCATCCTGTCGGTGGGTGTGCAGTTTCACTTCATGCGCAAAGCGTTGCTGGAGCTCAAGAAAACCGGCGACTACACCGGCATGACGCAGACCGAATGGGTCAGCGCCCGTCACGATGTCGAAACCCTGATCGGCCTCGAAGATCACTATCGCATTGAGCGCGAAACGGTCGAGAAAGTGTATTACGGCAAAAAGAAAAAGTAATTGCCATCATAACGTAACTATTTGTTTTTATTGGATATTTTATGACGGATTCGCTAGAACATCTGCGCCAGTGGGTAGGCCGCAAAGAAACCCATCAAGACCTCGCCACGGCGTGGCCGCTTACCGCGCTCACCGCAACCCTGGACCGCGACGATCCGCCGCTGCGCGAGGGCGACGCCATTCCCGAGGGCTGGCATTGGTCGTATTTTCTGGAGACGGCGCTGGCGCGTGAGTTAGCGCACGATGGCCACCCGAAGCGCGGCGGGTTTCTGCCGCCGGTGTCGCTGCCGCGCCGCATGTGGGCAGGCGGACGACTGGATTTCAGGCGGCCGATCAAAGTAGGCGAGCGGCTGGCGCGCGAATCGGAAATTCTCTCGGTTGAATCCAAATCGGGCAACAGCGGCAATCTGGTTTTTGTCACGGTGCGGCACACCGTCAGCGCATCGAATGAAATCGCTGTGGTCGAGGAACACGACATCGTGTATCGCGATGCAGCCGTGCCCAGCGCACAGAATACGCCGGGCGCGCAAAACCGTGCGCCCGCGGCCGCCGGCAAACCAGCGCCTGCAAACGCAGTTTGGCGGCACGAAGTCATGCCCGATGAAGCGATGCTGTTTCGCTACTCCGCGCTGATTTTCAACGCGCATCGCATTCACTACGATATCGATTACTGCCGCAAGGTCGAAGGCTACCCCGGCCTGATCGTGCATGGCCCGCTGCAAACCACACTGCTGCTCGACCTGAGCCGCCGCTTTGCCGGCAAGCCCGTACGTAAACTCGATTACCGCGCGGTCAGCCCGCTTTTCCACAATGAGAAACTCACGGTCAGCGGCGTCCCCTCGGCCGACGGCGCCACGGCGCAACTGTGTACCGCCGGACCGTCGGGCCATATCGCCATGACGGGCACCGCCAGCTACTAGACGCTGCCTAAACCTGGCCACGCCACAAATTCGCCACAACCCGTTACAATAACGGCATGAAACGACATCTCATCGTGTTCTACATTGTGGTGGTCGTCCTGCTCATGGCCGGACGTTTCGCGTGGCAAAACTGCGCGTGGGATATCCTGTCCAGGGTCAGTGCCGGCGCGGTTCTCGCGTCAACCCTGATTATCGGCTGGAGAGTCATTCGCATGAAACCGGACGCCGGCGACGAACTCATGCTGCGCGGCGAGTTCCTCTCCGCGACTCGCGTGGCCCTGCTCGTGTTGTGCCTGGGAATGGTCGTCGCCATGGGCGGTGATCTTGCCGGTAAATGGATGTTTGGCTGCCGCTAGATACTGATCAGTTCCCGAAAAATAAAAACGCCGCGAAAGCGGCGTTTTTATTTTTATCCTTCATGCTTCATTCCAATTACCAACCACTGCGTTCCGGCGTGGCGCTGATCTTGTGGATGGTGAGATCAGAGCCGTCGAACTCCTCTTCCGCAGTCAGGCGCAAGCCCATCGTCACCTTCAGCGCGCCGTAGAGTATCGCCCCACCCACCAGCGCCACCGCGATGCCCATGCCGGTGCCGATCAGTTGCGCGCCCATGCTCACGCCACCCAGCCCACCCATGCTTTTCGGCCCGAAGATGCCGCAGGCAATGCCGCCCCACGCGCCGCACAAGCCGTGCAGCGGCCACACGCCGAGCACGTCGTCGATCTTCAGCCGGTTTTGCGTCAGCGTGAACATGAACACAAACAACGCACCGGCCACCGCGCCTGTCGCCAATGAGCCCAGCGGATGCATCACGTCCGAGCCTGCGCACACCGCCACCAATCCGGCCAGCGGCCCGTTATGCACAAAGCCCGGATCGTTGCGTCCGGCGATCAGCGCGGCAATGGTGCCGCCCGCCATCGCCATCAGCGAATTCACCGCGACCAGCCCGGAGATTTTGTCGATAGTCTGCGCTGACATCACGTTAAAACCGAACCAGCCCACCGCCAGTATCCATGCGCCAAGCGCCAGAAACGGAATGCTCGACGGCGCATGCGCCACAATACTGCCGCTCTTGGTATAGCGCCCGGTGCGCGCGCCGAGCATCAGCACCGCCACCAACGCCAGCCAGCCGCCGACCGCATGCACCACCACCGAACCCGCGAAGTCGTGAAACTTTTCGCCGGTGGCCGCCTTGATCCAATCCTGCACGCCGTATTTGTCGTTCCACGCGATGCCTTCGAAGAACGGGTAGATCAGGCCCACAATAATCGCGGTGGCAATCAATTGCGTATTGAATTTGGAGCGCTCGGCAATACCGCCCGAAATGATCGCCGGCACCGCTGCCGCGAACGTCAGCAAAAAGAAAAACTTGGTCAGTTCAAAACCGCTTTTCTCCGCCAGCTTGTCAGCGCCGGCAAAAAAATCCACGCCATACGCCACCGAGTAGCCGACAAAAAAGTAGGCGATGGTAGAGATCGCAAAATCGCACATGATCTTCACCAGCGCATTCACCTGATTTTTGCTGCGTACCGTACCGAGCTCAAGAAACGCGAAGCCGGAATGCATGGCCAAAACCATGATCGCACCCAGCAGTATAAATAGCGTGTCGTTGCTTATTTTTAGCGCTTCCATTTTTTCATGCACTCCCGTTGAAATGAACTGCACCAAATAAGCAATAGTTGTTCCAGCTAATACATTTTAATAACTACTTGTTTATAAATGAAATTTTAATAGTCCCGCAACCTCATATGCACCTCCAGAGGGCGGAGCCCTGTTTTTAGCACCAACATTGTGCAATTATTTTCGCGCGGATTTGCAATGATCTGCAATTACCCTACCGTGGAAACCACAAAAATCCCACTGCAGACGCTCGCAGAACCGCGTGCAGGCCAGGCAAAATCCATCCTGCGCATTTTGTCGCGCTGGCCGCTTTGAACGACAACGCTGCGCCCCTACGCCACGAGCCATTTCCAGCGCGGCGAACCCGGATAATGCATTGAGTGGATTATCTATTCCGCGTATAGTCTGCACGCAATAATCACTCGAAATGCACCCTTGGATACGCAGAATCCGGATCGCCCGCTTACGCTGAATCAGATGGTTGCCGATCTGGTAACCGACAAACTGGTGTCCAAAGAGGCGGCAGATCAACTGCTCATCAACCGCCGCTCGATCCAGTCCAGCCAGCATCCGCTGATCATCATCGCCAACCAGAAGTGGAAAGACCCGCGTGATCCGCGCCGGCTGCTGCATCTGGAAACCCTGACGCAATGGCTGGCTGAAAAATGCGGCCTGGATTATTTCCACATTGATCCGTTCAAGGTCGATTTCGCGGCAGTGACCAAGATCATGTCCAACGCCTACGCGGAACGCTACAAGGTTCTGCCGGTGGCGGTGACCGCCAACGAAGTCACCATCGCCACCGCCGAACCCTATGTGCGCGAATGGGAAACGCAGCTCAAGCACATATTGCGCCGCGACATCAAGCGCGTTATCACCAACCCGGTTGAAATCCAGTCGTACATCGTCGAGTTTTATAATCTCGCGCGCTCGGTCAAAACCGCCTCGGCGCAGGATCGCGGCAACTTCAGCGATGTCACCAATTTCGAGCAGTTGGTGCAGCTCGGGCGCAGCGGCAAGCTCGACGCCAATGACTCACACATCGTGCATATTTGCGACTGGCTGTTTACCTATGCGTTTCAGCAACGCGCCAGTGATATTCACCTCGAACCGCGCCGCGATGTCAGTAACGTGCGCTTTCGCATCGACGGCGCACTGCATCAGGTGTATCAGATTCCCACGCCGGTGATGGTCGCGATGACTTCCCGCATCAAAATCCTCGGTCGCATGGACGTGGTGGAAAAACGCCGCCCGCAAGACGGGCGGCTCAAAACCGTGTCGCCCGACGGCAGCGAAGTCGAACTGCGGCTTTCCACCATGCCCACCGCGTTCGGCGAAAAATTCGTGATGCGTATTTTTAATCCCGAAACGCTGGTCAAGGATTATTCAGAGCTCGGCTTCGGCGAAGAAGACGAACGCAAGTGGAAGCACATGGTCGCCCAACCCCACGGCATCGTGCTGGTGACGGGGCCCACCGGATCGGGCAAAACCACCACACTATATTCCACGCTCAAATTGCTGGCCACCTCCGACGTCAATGTGTGTTCGGTGGAAGACCCGATCGAGATGGTCGAACCCGCGTTCAATCAGATGCAGGTTCAAGCGGGGATTAACGTCAATTTCGCCAGCGGCATTCGCACCCTGATGCGGCAGGATCCTGACATCATCATGGTGGGCGAGATTCGCGATCTGGAAACCGCCGAAATGGCGGTGCAAGCCGCGTTGACCGGTCACCTGGTGCTCTCCACCCTGCACACCAACGACGCGCCGTCGGCAATCACGCGTCTGATCGACTTGGGCGTGCCCGCCTACCTGATTCAATCCACGCTGCTCGGTGTGATGGCGCAACGGTTGATACGCACCATCTGCCCGCACTGCAAAGAAAAAACCGATCTCGATGACGCTACCTGGGACAACCTCGTCGCGCCATGGAAGGCCCCCAATCCCAAAGGCGCCACCGCCATCGGCAAAGGTTGTCTCGAATGCCGCATGACCGGTTATATGGGACGTATCGGTATCTATGAAACCATGGTGCTCACGCCGGACATCAAACGCCATATCGTCGAAAAAACCGATCTCGAAGCATTCCGCGAGCAGGCGTACAAAGAAGGTTTAAAGCCGCTGCGCATCAACGGCGCCATGAAAGTTGCCGCCGGGCTCACCACCATCGACGAAATCCTGAAAACCTGCCCGCCACCGGGCGGGGACCGCCGGCAGGCAACGCGCTGATTGTCAGCGCCTGAATCGCCGCTCAGTGCGCCTTGGTCAACAAGCGCATGCCGCGATCCAAACCGTCGATGGTTAACGGAAACATGCGATGCGACATGATCTCGCGCGTGATGCGTATCGACTCGTGGTAATCCCACAGTGATTCAGATTGCGGGTTGATCCAGATGGTATTCGGATACACCTCCAGCACGCGCTGCATCCACACCGCGCCCGGTTCTTCGTTGGTATGCTCGACACTGCCGCCAGGGTAGGTAATCTCATACGGGCTCATGGTCGCATCACCCACAAAAATCACTTTGTAGTCGTGCGCGTACTTGTGCAGGATGTCGATGGTGGCGATGCGCTCGTTATGGCGGCGGCGATTGTCTTTCCACACCCGCTCATACAAAAAGTTGTGGAAGTAAAAATACTCCATGTGTTTGAACTCGGTGCGCGTGGCCGAGAACAACTGCTCGCACACGCGGATGTGATCGTCCATCGATCCGCCGATATCAAAAAACAGCAGCACCTTCACCGCGTTGTGCCGCTCCGGCACCATTTTAATATCCAGCCAGCCGGCGTTCTTGGCAGTGGAACGGATGGTGTCTTCCATATCCAGCTCATCGGGTGCGCCGGTGCGCGCGAACTTGCGCAACTTGCGCAACGCCACTTTGAGATTGCGCGTGCCGAGTTCAACGCTGTCATCGAGATTTCTGTATTCGCGCTGATCCCACACCTTGACCGCGCGGCGGTGACGCGACTCCTGCTGGCCGATGCGCACGCCTTCGGGGTTGTAGCCGTAGGCGCCGAACGGCGAGGTGCCCGCCGTGCCGATCCATTTGCTGCCGCCCTGATGACGGCCTTTTTGTTCTTCGAGACGTTTTTTCAGCGTCTCCATCAGTTTTTCCCAGCCGCCGAGGGATTCGACGAGCTTTTTTTCTTCTTCGCTCAGATGCCGCTCGGCGAGTTTGCGCAACCATTCTTCGGGGATTTTGGCTTCGATACCCTCGACATCGATGATGCCTTTGAA
>JAYVQD010000316.1:0-24335 GCA_043777275.1 Nitrosomonadales bacterium | reverse complement strand
CCGATCATTTCGTCCCATGACCAGTAGGATCGCGGCAGCTTCGCATGTTTTGAAGCGGCCAGCGCTTTTTCGCTCACCGCGTTGAACGACAATCCCGGCGGTAGCATCAAGCCTTTTTGCGAACCGGCGACAGTGACATCCACACCCCATTCGTCGTGACGGTAATCGATGGAACCGAGTCCCGATATGGTGTCCACCATTAACAAGGCGGGATGTTTGGCGCGATCAATCGCTTTGCGCACTTCGGCGATTTTGGAGGTGACGGCGGTGGAGGTTTCGTTATGCACCACGCACACCGCCTTGATGGCGTGCGCTTTGTCTTCCACCAAACGCGCTTCGATGGCGGAGGCATCCGCGCCATGACGCCAGTCACCCGCAATGAACTCCGGCTGCAAGCCCAGGCGCTGCGCGAGTTTTTGCCACAGACTCGCGAACTGGCCGGTCTCATACATCAAAATTTTGTCGCCCGCCGAAAGCGTGTTGACTAGCGCCGCTTCCCACGCGCCGGTGCCCGACGCGGGGTAAATCACCACCGCGCCCTTGGTCTTGAACATGCGCTGCATGCCCGCAAGCACGTCGTAACCCAACTGCTGAAATTCCGGCCCGCGATGGTCGATGGTGGGGCGGTCGATGGCACGCAATATGCGGTCGGGCACGTTGGACGGACCGGGGATTTGCAGAAAATGGCGGCCAGCTTGGCGGGTCATGATGAGGCTCCTGAAGGGGTGGGGTATTATAAGGGCAGTAACCGACTTGACGCCTCTTATGCCCACCACACCCGGCGATTCCGCACTCGCCACCCGTCTGAAAAACGAAATCCACGGCGACGTATTGTTCGACGCGGCCACGCGCGGACGCTATTCCACCGACGCGTCGATTTACCAGATCGAACCCATCGGCGTGGTGATTCCGCAGACCGAAGAGGATGCGGTGACTGCCATGCAGATCGGCATCGACGCCGGCGTGGCGGTGCTCGCGCGCGGCGGCGGCACCTCGCAGTGCGGGCAAACCGTCGGCGAAGCGCTGGTGATCGATGTCAGCAAATACCTGCGCAACGTTGTCGATTTCAACGCCGAGGCGCGCACGGCGGTGGTGCAGCCGGGCATGGTGCTCGATCAACTCAACGCATTTTTGAAACCGCATGGCTTGTGGTTTCCGGTGGATGTGTCGACCAGCGCGCAAGCCACGATCGGTGGCATGACGGGCAACAACTCCTGCGGTTCGCGCTCGATTTTTTACGGCAATATGGTGCACAACGTGCGCGGCGTCGATGCGGTGCTGGCCGACGGCAACGAATATCACTTTGGCGCGGCGCCGTCGGACTTGTCGCAATTGGATGGGCCGCAAGGCTACCGCGATCTGGTGCGCAAAATCCGTGACATCGCTGTAATGAATGCCGAAGAAATCGAACTGCGATACCCGAAGCTGTTGCGCCGCGTGGGTGGTTACAACCTCGACATGGTGTCGGGCCACGCCTTCAACATGGCGCATCTGCTGGTGGGTTCGGAAGGCACGCTGGCGTATTCCAAGCGCGTGCATCTGAATTTATCGACGCTGCCCAAACACAAAACGCTGGGCGTGTGCCACTTCAAATCGTTTTACAAGTCGATGGAAGCGCCGCAGCAAATCGTGAAACTGAAGCCCACGGCGGTGGAGCTGGTGGATCGCACCATGATCGGCCTTGCGCGCAGCAACGCCGCCTTCCGTCCCATCGTCGAGAAATTCATCCAGGGCGACCCTGATGCGATTCTGCTGGTGGAGTTCGCGGGCGACGACAAAGATGAGCAAATCGCCAGGTTGAAACAACTGGTCGAACTGATGGCTGACCTCGGCCACCCGGACAGCGTGATTGAAATCACCGACGCCGCGTTGCAGCGCGACGTGTGGGAGGTGCGCAAAGCGGGGCTGAACATCATGATGTCGATGAAAGGCGACGGCAAACCGGTGTCGTTCATCGAAGACTGCGCGGTGCCGCTGGAACATCTGGCCGAGTACACCGACCGTCTGACAAAAGTGTTCGAGAAACACGGCACCACCGGCACCTGGTACGCGCATGCCTCGGTGGGCACGCTGCATGTGCGGCCGATTTTGAATATGCGTGACGACGGCGCGCACAAAATGCGCGCCATCGCCGAAGAAGCTGCCGCGATGGTCAAGCAATACAAAGGCTCTTATTCGGGTGAGCACGGCGACGGCCTGGTGCGCAGCGAATGGATCGCGCCGTTTTTCGGTTCGACGCTCACGCAGGCATTTGAAAATATTAAAGATATTTTTGATCCGAAAGGCTTGCTCAATCCCGGCAAAATCGTGCGCCCGTCGAAGCAGGATGATCGCTCGCTGTTCCGTTTCAAGCCGGGTTACAAGACCATACCGATCAAGACGGTTTTAGATTGGCAAGAGTGGGGCGGCCTGGATAAAGCCGTGGAGATGTGCAACAACAACGGCCACTGCCGCAAATTCGATGCGGGGACGATGTGCCCATCGTTTCGAGTCACGCGCGATGAGCAGCACCTGACGCGCGGGCGTGCCAATACGTTGCGGCTGGCGTTGTCTGGACAACTTGGCCCCGATGCCTTTACCTCGGATGAAATGCACAAGGCGATGGACCTGTGCGTGTCGTGCAAGGGTTGCAAGCGCGAATGCCCGACGGGTGTGGATATGGCGAAGATGAAGATTGAGTTTCTTCACCACTATAAACAGCGGCATGGGTTTACGTTGAAAGACAAGTTGATTGCGAATTTGCCGCATTACGCGCCGTGGGTTTCTAAATTGGGGTGGCTGGCGAATATCGCGCAGGCTGTTGCGAAGGGCTTTGTGGGATTTGCGTCGCAGCGGTCGTTGCCGAAATGGCGGGGGGATGCGATAAGTAACCTTATTATTGCGGATGCCGTGGGTAAGCGCGAAGTTGTATTGTTCATAGACACCTTCAACAACTACTTCGAGCCAGACAACGCACGAGCCGCACTCAAGGTATTAGAAGCCGCCGGCTACACCGTACACATCCCGCGCGCCAAAGATACAAAACGCCCGCTCTGCTGTGGCCGCACCTACTTAGCCACCGGCATGGTCGACAAAGCGCGCGCCGAAGCGCAGCGCACCATCGACACGCTGATGCCGTATATCGAACGCGGCATCCCTGTCGTGGGGTTGGAACCGTCATGCCTGCTCGGCATGCGTGATGAATTCCTTTCGCTGTGGCCGACGCCGCAGGCGGCGGAACTGGATTTGAACGCCTACCTGTTCGAGGAATTCATCGCACGCGAACTGGACGCAGGCCGCTTCAAACTCAACCTGAAATCACTGCCGCAGAAAAAAGCGCTGCTGCACGGCCATTGTCATCAAAAAGCCTTCGCTGCGATGCCCGCCGTGCTGCGCGTGCTGAAACTGATCCCCGAACTGCAAACTGAATTAATCGAATCAAGCTGCTGCGGCATGGCCGGCAGCTTCGGCTACGACGCCGAGCATTACGACGTGTCGATGCAAATGGCCGAGGCCGCGCTGCTGCCCAAAGTGCGCGAAGCCGCCAAAGACACGCTCATCATCGCCGACGGCACCAGTTGCCGGCATCAGATACATGATGGCGCGCAACGCGAAGCGGTGCATGTGGCGCGGGTGCTGGCGGATGCGCTGTAGCGCGCTTGTCACGACGCGGCGTAGATTTTTTTCTCGTAAATCGTTTTGATCCGCGCGCCATCCCACACATAGCAGAAATGCGGCCCCTGGATGCAGTTGGACAGGATGCGCGGACGAAACACGCCGATGCAGGCGCCGCCCTTGTGCCGCACGCTGTCATACACAATGCCGCATGAACTGATCGCTTTGAGCGCGCGGCCTAACGCCTGCCCGGCGGCGTAACTATTCGGCGCGTAGAGATCAACGAGTTCAGGCCGTCCGCGAATGTCATGCAGATCGCCGTCTACGTCTGTTAGGTAGGTGCGCATATCGACTTCAATCGGCGCCTCGTTCGTGCGTGACAAAAATCGCGCTCGCGAGTGGCGGGTTTCTTCGATGGCGGTGGCGAGCGATTGCGCGGCGTAGTAAACACCGTAGCTGCCATCGCTGAAGCGGTTGCCTTCGGGATCAAGATGGGTGAACGCCGCCATGATCGGCGTAGTGCCGGAACCGGTGATGCGCTCCTCCAGCGGCACCAGGGAAATGTCGCCCGCCTCTTGCCGCAAGCGCGGGTTGGTGAGATTTTCCACCGCGAACACGGCGTCGAGATCAGCGGGGTCGGCCACGCGGTCAAACAGACCTATCGGCGGAAAGCGGCTGGGAACAAGCCGGTAGCATGGCTTCCACGCCACGCGGGATACCGCGGGTAGCATGCTCAGCCACCGCGCTGCGCATCGAGATACTGCCGCACGACGTACAGATCAGCAACCTGCCCCGACAACATGCGATCCAGCGCGCTGCGTCCGCCGAACAGCGGCGCGGTGTTGGGCTTTTTGATCCACGCATCCGCAGCCTCGGCTTTGGGCAGCAGCACCTGCAACGCCGAGTAAATGCCGAACAGGTAGGAAATCCGCTCCAGCACATCGTGCGGCAGCGTGACGTTTTCGCCCTGTTTCCATTTATAAAACGTCGATCGCGGCGGATTGCCGAGCAGTGGCATTAGTTCTTTGCTGCCGAGCTTCCAAGCTTCGGCGATGCGAAACAAGGTGCGCAAGGCGGGCACAGAGACGTTCTTCGCGGCCATATACGGCGCGCGGGCTTCCATTGCTTGGGTGATCATCATTGTGTTCCTATAGAGACTTTAATTAAATATAATCTCTATATATACAAAGTGCAATAGGTGCCTTCATGCAGCCACTGGAAACGGGTGGCGGCAGTGCCGATCGGCAGAAAATACATAAACTTGTTATAATTCAAATACTTATTAATATTTTAGAGTGCGTGGCACCGGGCCGCCAGCGGAATCGGGGCGAATCCGGCAGTCGTGGACGCAGGCTTACAATACCCCGGCACGTTCCAGTCCGACGCCTTTGCTTGCCCCTTACAAAAACTCTCTATTTCGACCTGATGCAGCAACTCATCACCCCGCAGCCGGCGCCCCCACCCGGCGCGGCCACTACGCTATGGCTGCTCGAAGTCGAAAACCTCCACGTGCATTTCCACACCACGCGCGGCGTGGTGCGCGCAGTCGAAGGTATTTCTTACCAGGTTAAAGCGGGTGAAGTGGTGGCGCTGGTGGGTGAATCGGGTTGCGGCAAGTCGGTGTCGTCGCTGGCGATTATGCGGTTACTGGCGCAGTCGGGGCGGGTGACGCAGGGGCGCATTTTGTTTGAAGGCCGTGATCTGCTCAACATCAGCGAAGACGACATGCGCGCCATACGCGGGCGCGACATTGCAATGATTTTTCAGGACCCGATGACCTCGCTGAACCCGGTGCTCACCATCGGTTATCAAATCATGGAGCCGTTGTTTTTGCATTTGCGCATGACGCCCGATGCAGCGCGCACGCGTGCGCTGGAGTTGCTGGGGCTGGTGGGCATACCCGACGCAGATCGCCGCCTTGACCAGTATCCGCATCAGTTCTCCGGCGGCATGCGTCAGCGCGTGGTGATTGCGATTGCGCTCGCGTGCAACCCCAAGCTCATCATCGCTGACGAGCCGACCACCGCGCTGGATGTTACGATCCAGGCGCAAATTCTCGAATTGATGAAGCGCTTGTCGCGTGAGTTGAATATCGCGCTGGTGGTGATTACGCACAACCTGGGCATCGTCGCGCGCTACGCCGATCGCGTGAACGTGATGTACGCGGCGCGCATGGCCGAGCAGGGCGCGGCAGCGAACGTGTTTGCCAAACCGCTGCATCCGTACACGGCAGGGCTGTTACGTTCGGTGCCGCGCCTCGATCAACCACGCGGATTAAAACTCGAAACCATTGATGGCGCACCGCCGGATTTGCTGGCGCCGCCGCCGGGTTGCCGCTTTGCGCCGCGTTGTCTCGCGCGCCAGCCGGCGTGCGAGCAAGCGTTACCGGAGATGGTTGAGGTCACGGCAGACCGTTACACCGCCTGTTTGCGTTCGCAGGAGCTTGACCGCGTGGGCCCGCTGGCGCTGGGTTTGCAAGCCGCCGCTGAAAGTAGCGCGCTGGTGAAGCCCGTGGATCGCACGACACCGCTACTCAGCGTGCGCGAACTCAAAACGTATTTCGAAGTATCGACGGGAATCAAAACGTTTGGCGGTAAACACGCCGAAGTGCGCGCGGTGGATGATCTGTCGTTCGAAGTATTCAAGGGCGAAACCGTCGGCCTTGTGGGCGAATCGGGCTGCGGCAAAACCACCGTCGGGCGCACACTGCTGCGGCTGGAACAATCCACTGCGGGTTCCATCACCTTTGGCGGCGTGGATGTCACGCGTGTGGGCGGTGATGCGCTGAAAAACTATCGCCGCCAAATGCAGGTGATTTTTCAGGATCCGTTCAGTTCGCTGAATCCGCGCATGACCATCGGCGACAGCATCGCCGAGCCGTTGCTGGTGTACGGCTTGCAGCCCAACAAGACGGCGGCGCGCGCGAAGGTGGTTGAGCTGCTCAAACTCGTCGGCCTGTTTGATTACATGGCGGGACGCTATCCGCACGAGTTGTCGGGCGGGCAGCGTCAGCGCGTGGGCGTTGCGCGCGCGCTGGCGATGGAGCCGGCGTTCATCGTGTGCGACGAGCCGGTGTCCGCGCTGGATGTATCGATCCAGGCGCAGATCATCAACCTGCTCGAAGACTTGCAGAAAAAACTCGGCCTTACCTATTTGTTCATCGCCCACGATCTGGCGGTGGTGCGGCACATTTCGGATCGCGTGATCGTGATGTACCTGGGCCGCGTGATGGAGATCGCCGATCGCGATGCGCTGTATGCCGCGCCGCTGCATCCCTACACGCAAGCGCTGCTCGAAGCGGTGCCGGTGCCCGATCCGCTGATCGAAGCCCAGCGCGCGCATCGCGTGCTGGGCGGTGAAGTGCCGAGTCCGCTGACCCCACCCGCAGGCTGTGTGTTCCACACCCGCTGCCCGCAGGCGGACGCGGCGTGTAAGATGCAGCGGCCACCGTTGCGCGAGGTTCAACCGGGCCATTTCGCGGCCTGTATAAAAATCTGAATCCAGCAGGGTGGCGTCCGGACCGGAGGAGGCGAAATTGTGTAAGTATTTGTTTTTATTTATATTTTTGTTTTCGTCGTGGGTGGGCGCGCAAACGCCATCCAACGCACCCACGGCGCCGCAAAGCGGCGGCGTACTCAAATTCGCGATAGTGGGCGAGCCGACCAACTACGACTGCCACGCGCAATCGTCGTTCAGTTTCATCCACGCAGTGCGCCCGCACTACTCGACGTTGCTCGCCATCGATGCCGCGAAGTATCCCGCCGTCAAAGGCGATCTGGCGGCGTCGTGGTCGCTATCCGAAGACCGGCTCACCTACACTTTCAAACTCAAAAACGGCGTGCGCTTTCACGACGGCACTGCGCTGACGGCGGAAGACGTGCGCGCCAGCTACGAGCGCATCCGCCGCCCGCCGCCCGGCGTGACCTCGGTGCGCGCGGAGCGCTATGCCGATATCGCCTCCATCGAAACGCCGGATGCGCACACCGTGGTGGTCAAACTGGCGCGGCCCAACAACGCCATGCTGCTTAATTTTGCCAGCCCCTTTGATTGCATTTACAGCGCCGCAAAACTCAAAGACGATCCCAAATTTCCGGAGCGCGATGTGCTGGGCAGCGGGCCGTTTGTATTCGACGCGCACACCCCCGGCACGCAGTGGAGCGGCAAGCGCTACGCGAATTACCACGACAAAGGCCGCCCGTATCTCGACGCTTATGCGGCAATGTTCATGCCGCGTGAGCGCATAGGCGCGGCGCTGGCGGCAGGCGACATACACGCCGAGTTTCGCGGGCTTGCGCCGGCGGACCTTGATCGCGCGACACGCGCCCTGGGCGCGCGCGCCGTGGTGCAAGAGTCGCCGTGGGCGTGCGCGATGGTGCTGACATTTAATACCCAGAAGAAACCATTTGACCGGGGCCGCGTGCGCCGCGGTCTATCGCTGGCGATAGACCGCTGGAGCGGCGCGCAAACGGTGTCGAAGCTGTCGATGGTGCGGCAGGTCGGCGGCTTGTCGCGGCCCGGCTCGGCGATGGCGCTGTCCGGGCAGGAACTCATGGCGCAACCCGGCTTCGCCAAAGACATCGAGGCCTCGCGCGCGCAGGCGCGCAAGCAGTTGCAGGAGGCGGGTGTTGCTGATTTATCGTTCACGCTGACCAACCGCCTGTCTGACACGCTCTATGGCCCGGCCGGCGATTTTCTGGTGGCGCAATGGCAGCAGATCGGCGTGACCGTGCGCCACGAGCGCCATGCCCCGCGTGAATTTCTCAACGCGCTGCAACGGGATACGCCGCCCTTCGATGCCGCACTGGATTTCGCCTGCGACTATGCCGACGAACCCAATCTGCAACTCGCGCGCTACCTGTCACACGACCGCACCGCCACCAATTACAGCCAGCACAGCGACCGCACGCTGGACACGTTGTTTGACCGCCAATCAGCCGAAGCGGATCGCCGCAAGCGTTATGAACTGGTACGTGAATTTGAGCGCCGCGCGCTGCGCCTTGCGTATAGCGTGCCGGTGCTGTGGTGGCACCGCGCGGTGGTGATGGATCGCAACGTGCGCGGCTGGCAGGTTACGCCCAGTCACTACCTCGGCCAGGATTTGGCCGAGGTGTGGCTGGCGAAATAAAAATGTAAACTAAATCTTGCCGATGCTTTTGACCGCTACCGCCATGCGCTGGTGATCGGCGTCAAAGAATTTGCGGAATTCCGGGCCGTCGCGGTAGTCGGGTACCACTTGCAGATTTTCCAGCGCCTTTTTGAACAGCGGGTCGGTGGCGGCGCGGCGTGCGAGATCGCGTACTTTGGTCATGGTGGCTTCGGGCACCGCGGCCGAGGTGAACAGACCCACCCACAGATAGGCTTCGATATCGAGGCCCTGCGATTTGAATGTCGGCACAGCGGGCAACGCCGGATGCGTTTTGTCGCCCCAGCTTGCCAACAGCCGCAGCTTGCCCGAGGCGCCGTGCGGCGCCATCGTCGCGGGTGCGCCCGCGGTCATTTGCGAGTGTCCGCCCAGCGCTTGGGTAATCGCCGGCCCGCCGCCGGTGGTGGGCAGATGGCGCATGGTGGTTTGGGTGGCGTTGAGAAACAGAATCTGCGGCGTGTGCGTGATGCCGAACGCGCCGGAGGTGGAATACACCAGCTCGTTCGGGCGCGATTTCGCCAGCGCGATCAACTCCTTGACGGTTTTGACCGGCAGCGCCGGATGCACGCCCATAATCAGCGGGTCAGAACTTAACAACGCGACAAAGCCAATCTGATTCAGCGCGTACGGCGATTTCACGCCATAGAGTTTGTCTTTCTCCAGCGCGAGATGCAGGTTGGCCGTACTCACCAGCCAGCTATGGCCGTCGGGCGGTTGATTCACCACATAGGCGGTGCCGGCCGCCGCCACGGCGCCGGGGCGGTTGACCACCGGCGCGGGCTGACTGGTGATTCTTTCCAGAATGGTCGATAGCGGCTGCGCGTGAACCTGATTCATGCCGCCGGGCGGGTTGGGCACGGTGATGTTGATGGCTTTGGTGGGGAAATCCTGCGCATGCGCATTAAAAGCAGCGAGCGCGGCACAGGTGATCGCGAACATTGAGTATTTAGCGGTGGTCAAGATGAGTCTCCTCCAGTGTTTTATCCGATGCCCTCTCGGTGACCTGCTTTGTAATGGCCTTCGCTGCGGGTGTCAACCGCAACCAGCGTTTGCACGGCGGTGCGTCCAGCCATAACGCTGACGGTTTTACCGGCCCGTCGTGAGCCACGCCAAACGCATGCCGCAGCGAGGTTATGTCCTGTTGGTCAGAAATTCTATAATTTGACTAATTGTCCAAGCGACATGAGGAGGCAGCCATGCTGGTCAACATTTACGACGCGAAAACCCATCTCTCCGCGCTGCTGGATAAGGCCGTGGCCGGGGAGGAAATCGTCATTGCACGCGCAGGCAAGCCGCTGGCGCGGCTGATGCCGGTGACCGCTATCGCGTCAAAAAGCGGTGTGCGACTTGGCGGCTTGAAGCGTGCCCAGCTCAAGCTGGCGGCGGATTTTCACGCCCCGATGACCGATGACGATCTGCTTGGAAAGTGAGCTCGGCGGATGAAGCTGCTGCTCGATACGCACTGCCTGATCTGGGCGTTGGCTGATGCACCCGCGTTAAGCGCGGCGGCGCGTGCGGCGATGGCGCGTGCCGACGAGGTGGCGTTTTCCGAGGCATCGGTGTGGGAGATTGGCCTCAAATGGCGCAAAGGCAAGATTAACCTGCAACCGCGCCGCGTGGTCGAGCAGGCATTGCGCGATGGCTTTCGTATGTGCGGCTTGTCACTGGAGCCGATTTTACTGTCATGCGAGTTGCGGCAAAAGCACGGCGATCCGTTTGACCGTTTGCTGTACGCACAGGCAAAACATTTGGGTTATCGCCTGTTGAGCATTGATCGCACCCTGAGCGAATTTAGCGCGCAGGTGATTAACCCCCGCTGAGTATCTCCGCTACCGGCGTTTGCGCGGGCGAGGTTGTGCCGTTAAGCTTCGCCACTTGAATTTTCCAGGGAGTTTTTCCATGCGCTTCATGATTTATCCGGCCGCGTTTGTGCTGGCGTCGTTTGCCGCAGCGTCCGCCTGCGCTCAAAGTTACCCCGCCAAAGCGGTGCGCGTGGTCAATCCCTTCGCCGCAGGCGGCGGACTGGACGCGATTTTTCGTCCGGTGATGGCGCGCATGTCTGAGAGTACCGGCCAAACCTTTGTCATCGACAACCGCGCGGGGGCCAACGGCCAGATCGGTTCCGAGATTGTCGCTAAAGCCGCGCCCGATGGTTACACGCTGCTCACCGGCACCACCGGCGCGCTGTCGATCAACGCGGCGGTGTTTCCCAAGTTGCCGTATGACCCGGTGCGCGATTTCACGCCGCTCAGCAACGTGGTGGAGACGGCTTTTCTGTTGCTCACGCATCCGTCACTGCAGGCGAGCAGTGCAAAAGAACTTGCCACGCTGGCGAAAGCACGGCCCGGCCAGTTGGCGTACGCCTCGTTCGGCCCGGCGAGTTCCGCCCATCTGGCGGGCGAATTGTTCAGTATGGCGGCGGGCATCAAAATGATACACGTGCCGTACAAGGGCAGCGCGGCGGCGACCACTGATCTCATCGCGGGGCATACGCAACTGATGTTTGATTCGCTGCAATCGTCGATGCCGCATGTGCGCAGTCAGCGCTTGCGCGCGGTTGCCTACGCGGGGGCGAAGCGTTCGCGCGCGGCACCGAGCGTGCCGACGATGGCCGAGTCGGGCTACCCCGAAGTGATCGCCGGTTCGTGGTACGGCGTGCTGGCCCCGGCGAACACGGCGTCAGCGATAGTCACGCGGCTGCACACCGAGATTGTCAAGGCAGTGAACGCGCCGGACGTGCGCGAGCGGCTGGAAAACGTGGGGGTTGATATCATCGCGACATCGCCGCAGGAATTCGCCGTGCAGATCAAAGCCGATTGGGAGCGCTGGAGCAACGTGGTGAAGCAAGCCCGTATTCGTTTGGATTGATTAATGTAAGTATTTGTTTTTATTGATTATCTTAACAAGAGAAACCTATGTTCAACCCGTTTAAAAAACTCGAATTGATCGAAACCGAAGTGTTCATGTCGATGCCGGCAAAGTTTCGCAAAAAGCAGCGCACCGCGTGGTCCGATCCCAATCGGCAGAACGCCGAAGTCGAGTGCTTTCTCGAAGGCCCGTCGTTTGATCGCGACGGCAATTTGTGGTTTGTGGATATTCCGTTCGGCCGCATTTTCCGCATCACGCCGAAAAAAGAATGGGAGCTGGTCACGCAATACGACGGCTGGCCCAATGGTTTGAAAATCCACAAAGACGGCAGCATCTGGATTTGCGATTACAAGGAAGGCCTGCTCAAGCTCGACCCGAAAACCGGCAAGCTCGAAACCATTTTGCGCACCGCGTTCAGCGAAGGCTTCAAGGGCTTGAACGATTTACATTTTGCGGCCAACGGCGATTTGTATTTCACCGATCAGGGCCAGACCGGCATCAATGATCCGAGCGGTCGCGTGTTCCGTTTCTCGATGGCCGGACGCCTCGACCGCTTGTGCGACAACGTGCCCAGCCCCAATGGCATCACGCTGTCCACTACTGATAAACATTGCTACGTCGGCGTCACGCGCGCGCAGCAGGTGTGGCGTTTGCCGATCATGGCCGACGGCAATGTGTCCAAAACCGGCGTGGCGATACAACTCTCCGGCGGTGTGGGCGGCCCCGACGGCATCGAGATGGATTCCGAAAACGGCTTGCTCGTCTGCCAATTGGGTGTCGGTATCTGGCGCTTTGACGCCAACATGCTGCCCACGCATCTGATTCACTCGCCCGATCACAAGCATCACCATCTGGCGAACATCGCGGCGGGCGGCCCCGATCTGAAAACGCTCTACATCACGGAGTCGCTGTCGGGCGACATTCTGATGGCAAAACTGCCGGTGGCGGGCAAGAAGCTGTTTTCACACCAATAACATAGGCTGCTTCCCCCGCACTGCGTGCAAGGGAGGGGGTTTCCGTGGCGCCTTGACTACATCCGCACAATCTTCAACGACTACCGGTTTACGCAACGGCGCGCGCGCAGCCTTCGGCCCCGCCGCCGCCGTGATGACCGCAGGCTTCATCGGCTTCGGTGCGCTGGCGAGCGATTCGGGCATGCCGTTCTGGATTGCAGCGCTGGCGACCGCATTGATGTGGGCGCTGCCAGGACAGATCATCCTGACCGAAATGGTCGCGGCCAAAGCCGGCATCATCGCTATCGTGGCCGCAGTGTGGGTAAGCGCGGTTCGTTTTTTGCCCACCGGCATGTCGATCATGCCGATGATGCACTTTGAGCGCCGCGATCAACTGAAAAAACTGTTCGTCGCGCAATTCGTCGCAAGCACAAGCTGGGTGTTGTCGATGCGCAACTTCCCCGCGATGCCCGTGGCCGAGCGAGCGCCGTGGCTGGTCGGATTCGGCGCGGTGTGTACCACGCAAGGCATTGTGCTGTGCGGCATCGGCTACCTCCTCGCCGGCGTGGTGCCTGCAGAAATCCACGCGGGGCTGGTGTATGTGACGCCGATTTATTTTCTGCTGCTGATGTTCGGCGATATCCGCTCGGTGTCGATGGGCGTGGCCGTCACCTGCGGTGCGATTGCCGTGCCGCTGGCGCATCTGGTCACACCGCACTGGAGTTTGCTGGCGGGCGGCGTTGCCGGCGGCACTGCGGCGTACGTCATTTTGCGCATGAAGCGAGCAGGGCCGCGCTGATGGAACTGCTCGCGCTCACCTTGTTGTGCGGCCTTGCCACCTACTTCTGGCGCGCGATGGCCGTGTTGCTGTCCGGCAAACTCGCGCTCGATAGCGAATTGTTTCGCTGGGTGGAATGCGTGGCCTATGCCATGGTGGCCGGGCTGATGATGCGCATCGTGCTGCTGCCCACCGGCGTGCTGGCGGCCTCGCCGATGGCGGACCGCATTGCGGGTTGTTTGATCGCGCTGGCGGCCTACCGGTTGTGCAAGCGCAATCTGCTCGCGGGCATGGGGGCCGGGGTTGGCTTTTTCGTGTGTGCGGCGTATGTTCGCGTGATGTTATGAAAACATTCGCGGGACGAATCGCAAGGAGTGACGGGCCATGATTTCCAGCACACGCCAACCCAAATGCATCGGCGCTGGCATCGCACGCGCAGCACTCGGCGTAGTTTGCACGATGCTGACATGGGCCAGCGTGGCAAACGACAGCACCCCGTCCAAGCCGGTTTTCACCGGCAGCGAAATCAGCATTATTCTGTCTCACGGGCCATGGCCCGCGCCTGCGCCGCTCGATCCTACCAACCGGGTATCGGGCAAGCATGAAGCTGTCGAATTCGGCACGCGCCTGTTCTTCGATCAGCGCCTCTCCGGCAGCGGAAAGCTGTCCTGCGCAAGCTGCCATGTGCCGGAGCGCAACTGGACCGACAACCAGCGGCGCGGCGTAGGCATGGCCGAACTGGATCGCAATACGCCGACGTTGATGAATCTGATCGCCGGGCGCTGGTACGGCTGGGACGGCGCGGCCGACAGCTTGTGGTCGCAAAGTTTGCGCCCGATCATGGATCCGCGCGAGCTGGGCGCGAGCCCGCGGCATGCGGCGCAGTTGGTGCGTGGCGACGCGGATATGGCCTGCCGTTACCAAAAAGTCTTCGGCGCGCCGCCGCCGTCCACCGATGATGATTTGGTGCTTGTCAATGTGGGAAAAGCCCTGGCTGCTTTTCAGGAAACGCTGACCAGCGGGCGCACGCCGTTCGATCACTTTCGCGACGCGCTGGCGCGCGGGGCGCAGCCCGCGTCGCTGAGTTATTCCGACGCGGCGCAGCGGGGCCTGAAGATTTTTATCGGCAAGGGCGGCTGCACCTCTTGCCACGGCGGCCCCAATTTCACCAGCGGCGAGTTTTTCGCCACTGGCCTGTCGCGCCATGCGCCGCTAGGCAAACCCGATCCCGGCCGCCACGCGGGGATCAAGGAACTGCTGGCAAGCCGTTTCAATCTGTTGAGCGCTTACAACGACGACCGGTCCAGCGCCAGCGCCGCGCGCACGCGCGACGCGTCGCTGGCAAAGGCAAACACCGGCGAGTTCAAGGCGCCGTCACTGCGTAACCTGCTGCTGACCTCGCCCTATGGCCGCGACGGCCTTGTCGATACCCTCGCCGAAGTCGTGCGCCATTACGCCGGACTCGATCCCATCCGCCTGTACGCGAAGGACGCGAAAGATGGCCCGCCCGCCAAACCGCTGAACTTAAGCACGCGCGAGCAGAGTGACCTGGTGGTGTTTCTGGAGTCATTGAGCACGTTTTCAAACCCGTGGCGTCCTGAGGACGGCGGGCGATGCGATTGACGGACTTGCAGCCACGTTGGGCGAGTTCTCCACACATTTTTTCCGCAGCCTATCGATGTCCAGAATAGTTCTCGTCCGTGACGGCAACGTTGCCACTGTCACCCTCGATAATCCCGCCAAGCTCAACGCGCTGACCGTCGCCATGTGGCAAGACCTGGCGCGCGTGATGCGCGAGCTGTCAGCGGATGACGCGCTGCGTTGCGTCGTGCTGCGTGGCGCGGGGGACAAAGCCTTCGCCGCCGGCGCGGACATCGCCGAATTCGCCACCGTGCGTAACACGCGCGAGCAGGGGGTGGTGTATCACCGCGAACACGTTTTCGGCGCGCTGCAAGCAGTGGCCGAGTGCCGGCATCCGGTGGTGGCGATGATTCACGGGCCGTGCGTGGGCGGCGGGCTTGAACTCGCGTGCCAGTGTGATATGCGCATCGCGGGAGACTCCGCGCGCTTTGGCGTGCCGATCAACCGGCTGGGTTTTTCGATAGCGTATGACGAACTCGCGGCAGTGCTGCCGGTGGTGGGGCGTGCAGCCGCGCTGGAGATTTTGCTCGAAGGCCGCGTGTGGGACGCGCGCGAAGCGTTTGCCAAAGGCTTGCTCACGCGCGTGGTGTTCGATGAAAAACTCGCGGAAGAAGTGGCCGCAACGGTTGCGCGCATCGGCGCGGGCGCGCCGCTGGTGGCACGCTGGCACAAACAATTCGTCCGCAGATTGACGCCGCGCGCCGCGCAGCTCACCGCGAAAGAAATCGACGATAGCTTTGCCTACTTCGAGACGGAAGATTTCCGCATCGGCTACGCTGCGTTCATGAATAAGCAAAAGCCGGAGTTTACCGGGGAATAGTTTATAACTATTTGTTTTTAAACAATATTTTGTACTGTAGTATACTTGCGCCCCGCCGCTTGGACGACTGTCTCCAAGCGCAAAAATAAAACCCGGAGGAGATTTCATGAGAGTTCTTTCAACCATGGCGCTCGCCGCCAGCGCAGTCTTTGCGGCGCACGCATCGCACACATTGGCGCAGGAATGGCCCGCGAAAGCAATCACGCTGGTGGTGCCGTTTCCGGCAGGCGGCGGCACCGACGCATTCGCGCGTCCGCTGTCGGCGATCATGTCCAGGCAGCTCGGCAAACAGATCGTCAACGATAATCGCGGCGGTGCGGGCGGCAATCTCGGCGCCGGTATCGCGGCGCGCGCATCGAAAGACGGCTACACCTATTTCATGGGCGCGGTGCATCACGCGATTGCGCCCAGCGTGTACAAAAAGCTCGACTACAGTCTGGAAAAAGATTTCGCGCCGCTGGCGGTGGTGGCGGTGGTGCCGCAGGTGATTGTGGTCAGCCCCAAGCGCGTCAAGGAAACCGATCTGGCGTCGTTTATAGCGCTCGCCAAAAAGAGCGCCGGCAAGTTGAACTATGCCTCGGCCGGCAGCGGTACCTCACATCACCTCGCAGGCGAGTTGTTCAAGATTGCCGCGGGTGTTGACATCGCGCATGTTCCCCATAAAGGCGCGGGCCCCGCGTTGCAGGATTTGTTGAGCGGACAACAGGTGGATGTCATGTTCGACGGGCTGGGATCATCCGCAGCGCACATCAAATCAGGGCTTATCATGCCGCTGGCCGTGGCCGCAAAAACGCGCTCGGCTGCATTCCCCTACGTGCCAACCACTGCCGAAGCCGGTTTAAAAGGTTACGAAGTCTCGACTTGGTACGCGCTGTGGGGCGTGGCAGGTTCGCCGCCGCCGATCAACGATCGCATGGTCGCCGAGACCGCCAAGGCACTGGCGTCCACTGAACTGAAAACACTATGGGCGGGCCAAGGTGCAACGCTGGGCGCGACCAATCCGAAAGAGATGGCGGCTTTTGTCAGCAGCGAAATCGCCAAGTGGGCCAAAGTGGCAAAGAGCGCCAATATTCAGGTGGATTGATTTAAGGAATTTAAATGTCAGGACCGCTATCACACATCAAAGTACTCGACCTCTCGCGCGTGCTCGCCGGCCCATGGACGGCGCAGAATCTCGCCGACCTCGGCGCGGAAACCATCAAAGTAGAACGCCCCGGCAAAGGCGACGACTCACGCGCCTATGCGCCGCCGTTTCTGAAAGACGAGCAGGGCGTTGAAACCAAGGAGTCGGCGTATTTCTGCGCCGCCAATCGCGGCAAAAAATCCATCACCGTCAACCTGAGCAAGCCCGAAGGCCAGCAACTGGTGCGTGAACTGGCGACGCGCTGCGACGTGCTGGTTGAGAATTACAAAGTCGGCGATCTCGCGCGTTACGGCCTCGGTTACGACGATCTGAAAAAATTAAATCCCGGCTTGATCTATTGCTCGGTCACCGGCTTCGGCCAGACCGGCCCCTACAAGGATCGCCCCGGCTACGACTTCATGGCGCAAGGCATGGGCGGGCTGATGAGCATCACCGGCGAAGCCGACGGCCTGCCCGGCGCAGGCCCGCAGCGCGTGGGCATCCCCATCATCGACATGACCACGGGTATGTACGCGACGATTGCGATTTGTGCCGCACTCGCGCATCGCGCGGTCAGCGGCAAAGGCCAGTGGATTGACGTGGCCCTGCTCGACACCACCGTGGCCTTCCTGGCCAATCAGGCGATGAACTACTTCGCCACCGGTGAGTCACCCAAGCGCATCGGCAACGCACATCCGAACATCGTGCCGTATCAAACGTTTAAAACCAGCGACGGCGCGGTGATTCTCGCCTGCGGCAACGACAACCTGTTCAACAAGTTTTGCGAGGCAGCGGGTTGCCCCGAGTTATTGCAGAACCCGATCTTCGTCACCAACGGCGACCGCGTGACCAACCGCGTAGAGGTCACGCGCGTGCTGAACGCGGTTTTTGAAAAACGCACCACGGCAGCGTGGGTCAAGTTACTCGACGACGCGGGTGTCGCCAACGGCCCCATCAACACCATCGCCGAAGTATTCAAAGAGCCGCAAGTCATCGCGCGCGGCCTCAAGTTTGAATTGCCGCACGCGGTGGCGGGCAAAGTGCCGCTGGTGGCAAGCCCCATGCGGTTTTCCGAGACGCCGATCAAACACGAAATTCCGCCGCCCGCAGTGGGGCAGCACACGGATGAGATTTTGCGCGGGGTGTTGAACAAAACGGATGCGCAGATTGCGGCGTTGCGTGGCGGCGGGGTGGTTTGACGGGATCGGCCGTTACGTCAATGGCTCCCATAACCGGCCTCTCGCTGGTGCCGAATGGCGGCAATCCGGATTCGGCTGGTAGCAGGGAAATAAGCGTACAACGCTATATATCCTGACTGCCCCCGCGAGATCATCAATTCGCGCAAACGGGAATTCGAATATCTTCGCCTGCCGATTTCGGGGTGCGTATCGAGGATTCGAATCGCTGAACGGATTTTGTCAACGTGATCCAGAGCGGTATCCGGATCACGTTCATGATTGAAGGAAAATATTTTTTCGAGATCCGCTTGAGCAGCGTCCGAGAACTCGATCATTTCAGTTTGCGTGCCTTGGGTCGCGCAACCTTCTTGCCCTGAATGCGCGCGCGAATGTAATCGAATACCTCTTCAGCAGGGATGCCTTTGCCGGTTTTTTCCATCTGCGCAAGCCGCCGTTCGGCTTCGGCGTAAAAAGCGGCCCTCGTTTCCTCAGCCGCTAAGCGCTCTTCAATGGCCGCGACCATGAAGGCATGGGCAGTCGTGTCGTGAACGCGGGCTAGTTTCTCAACACGTTGTTTGGTTTTTTCCGGAAGTCTCAATGAAACAGCCATGGCCCGCTCCTGTAATACAAATGAGATACAACCATGCTATTCCAGCAGGAATTGAAGGTCAAGACTTTGCTTATTAGCGGCAGAGCGGGTCCTCGGTCGCCGGTATACAAGCGATGAGCGCCCTCAGAGTCGCGGCTTTAGCAATCGAAAAGCATTTTCCCTTACGATTATTTCCTGCCCTACTCCCGATAGCGACGCGCAGATTGCGGCGTTGCGTGGCGGCGGGGTGGTTTAGCCCTTGTAGTGTCTATCGCACCGGATAAGCCGCTAATCCAGCTTAAGATTCGCGCCTTTGATCACCTTCGCCCAGCGCGCGAAATCGGCGGTGAGTAAGTTGGCAAATGCCTTCGGGCTGTCGCCCGAAATTTCGGAGCCGAGTTGATCCAGCCGTTGGCGCACATCCGCCAGCTGTAGTGTGGCACGCATCTCGTTATACAAAAGTTCGATGATGGGCGCGATTTGGCGAGCGTCAGCAATTCAGCCACTGTTTTCGCGGCCAGCGCGTTGGCGGCGATCAGCGCCATCGGCGTATCGACCAGGTGAATTACCGGCGCAAAATCTTTGGCGGGCTGATACGCGAGCTTGGGTTGAAACTCTGCGCAATCGTCACCGGGCCGGCAGTCGCCATGAAAATCGTGTAGCCGTCGGGTGCGGCGCGCGCGGTGAGTTCGGCGGCGATCAATCCGATCGCGCCGGTGCGGTTGTCGATCACCACTTGCTGGCCCACCCGTTCCGCGACCTTTTGCCCCACCAGCCGTGCGATCACGTCCTGCGAACCGCCGGGGGTGAACGGCACGATGAAGCGTATGGGCTTCGTGGGATATCCCGCCGCCCGCGCGAGCGCGGCGGTGGCCACCAGCGTTGCAAGCACGATCAAGAGAATTCTCATAAGTATTTGATTTTATTTATTATTTTAAGTAGTGCCGCTTCGTCCACCGGATGCCGGATCACGCATGCGGGCGCGATAATAATGCCGCGCTTTTGGGTTTGTGCGACGACCAGGTCGATGTCGCAAAACACGGCGTCGAGATTGCCGTTGGTGATGTGGCCGCGTTGCAGGCCGCCGACGATGGGCAACTCGCCGCCGCTTTCGCGGTAAGCGCTGATCGCAGGCGGTGTTTCGCCGATGTGCCAGTTGAGCGCATCCGCCGGATAATGTTTGAGCACATCAAACAGCACATCGTCGCCGTGCATATGAATCGTGTTGAACCAGCCGCCCGCATCGCGCGCGACGTGCAATACGCGATGGTCGCAGGGCTCGGCGATGCTGCGGTAGGTTGCCTCATCAAACGCCTGATGCGTGGCGTCCTGTGTCGCAAAGAACACGCCGGCGCAGCCGCACGCCATGGCCGCGCGCACGAAATCGCAGGTTACCTGCGTAATTAATTCGAGGCCCTGCGTCACGGCCTGAGGTGCTGTGACGATGTGAGTGCGATGCGTGCCGTTGGATAATTTGTTCGCAATCGTCATCGGCGAGAACGCCGTTGCCAGCACCGGCACACCAGTTCCGCCAGATGCGCAAGCTCGCGCCCCATCGCGCCGTGCGCGGGATTGAGCGCGGCAAGGGTGGCCCAATCCGCCGGCACGCGAACGGCGGGCCGCACCACTTTGCCCGTGCCGCCACGCGCCACCTCGCTGAAATCCAGTTCGCAGCCCCAGTCTTCGACGCAATAAAACCCATTGGGCATCGATTTTACAAAATCAAGATCGAGCCGCGCGGCAAACGCCGCGGTTGCTTTGGCCAACTGGATCGGGTCGTGATCGATCTCCGGCATGTGCGTCCAGAAGCCGTACGGCGGACGATCCGGCGCTTCGCCACGCAACGCGGTTTTGATGCGTTCAATTTTGTTCATGGCATTACCATTTCAGCAGCCGTCTCGCATGCGCGCCGGGAATCATCTTGCGCTCCGCCTGCGAATAGATGTCGGTATTGACGTATCCTCTCGATAGAATTGCCGGATTGTATTAGAGTCCAGCATCGGTTTGTTGAGAAAGGTTCGAGTATGCGACTCGGCGTGTTGTTGCCCCACCGGGGCGTGGTGATGCAATCGGCGCGGCGTCCGCCGGTGGAAGACTGCTGGACCATCGCGCGCCTGTGTGACGACGCGGGCATGGACGTGTGGGTGGGCGACAGCGTGGTGGCGAAGCCGCGGCTGGAACCGTTGACCACGCTCGCGTATGTGGCGGCGATAACCAAACGTGCGCGGCTCGGCACCGCCATCCTGCTGCCCGCGCTGCGCCAGCCGACGGTGCTTGCGCATCAGCTCGCCAACCTCGATCAGATTTCACAGGGGCGGCTGGTGTTGGGTTTGGGCGTGGGCTGGGGCATGCCCGCGATTGTGCGCGAGTGGGAGGCCTGCGGCCAAGTACACAAGCGCCGCGTACGCGATCTCGAAGAACACATGGCAGTGTGGCGCATGCTGTGGAGCGGCAAGCCGGTGTCGTACGAAGGCAACGGCTTCAAGTTGACCGAACACACCATCGGCCCGCTGCCGTGGAATATCGAAGGCCCGCCGCTGCTGGTGACTGCGGGCAATCGCGGTGAAATTATTCCGGCGCAGATTGAACGCGTCGGCAAGTTTGGTGATGGCGTGATGACTACCTACGTCAACGAAGACGATATCCGCACCTTGCGCGTGGTGTGCGCGGACGCGATGGCGAGGCACGGTCGCCCGCGCGCGGATTTCCCGCTGTGCGTGTACACCACCATACGGCTGGAAAACGACGTTGCCAAAGCGGAATCACTGACGCATGCCTTTCTGGAAAAGTACTACGGCGGCGGCGTGAACTTCCGTGGCATGATGGGCCTGGGGCCGGCATCGTCGGTGATTGATGTGATGAAGCGTTACGAGGCGGCGGGCGTCACCGATCTGTGCATACGTCTGGTGGGCGAAGATCAGGTGGCGCAGTTGCAGCAGTTCATTGCGGACGTGCTACCCGCGCTGACGCAACAATAACGAA
Source organism: Nitrosomonadales bacterium (assembly GCA_043777275.1). Lineage (GTDB taxonomy): Bacteria > Pseudomonadota > Gammaproteobacteria > Burkholderiales > SG8-41 > UBA5216. The sequence continues at coordinate 2,666 of JAYVQD010000316.1, read as the reverse complement.
AGACAAAACATGTTTAAAAACATATACTTATATGCAGTTATAGGCATAGCATGCAGCGCTAGCGTTGCTGCACAAAATTTCCCCACCAAGCCCATCCGCCTGATCGTGGCCTTCGCCCCCGGCGGCGCCACCGACACTTTCGCGCGCATCACCGCTGCCGAAATCAGCCGCAGCCTCGGCCAGCAAGTGATCGTTGAAAATCGTCCCGGCGCGGGCACCACCATCGCGGCGGAGTTCGTCGCCAAGTCTGCCGCCGATGGTTACACGCTGCTGCTCACTGATTTGTCCACCCACGCCATCATGCCGTCGCTCTACACCAAACTCGCGTTCAGTCATGCGCGTGATCTGGTGGCCGTGGCACCGGTGTCGTCGTCACCCTTGATAATGGCGGCACACCCGTCGCTGGGTGCTAAAAACGCGAAAGAACTCATCGCGCTGGCAAAGAAAAACCCCGGCATCACCTGCGGCAATTCCGGCGCGGGCACGGTAACGCATCTGGCCGCCGAAAAATTCCGCACCCGCGCGGGCATCGATCTCACGTCGGTCAACTACAAGGGCGGCACCACCTCCACTGTGTCGTTGATGACCGGCGAACTGTCGCTGATCATCAATACCATCCCCGCCGTGCTCGAACACGTGAAAAGCAAAAAGCTCGTCGCCATCGGCCTCACCGCAGACAAGCGCGCCGCGGCGTTGCCGGACATTCCCGCCATCGGCGAAACGGTAAAGGGCGTGGACGCTGCCGTGATCGCAGGCGTGCTCGCGCCGGCGAACGTGCCGCGCGCGATCATCGAGCGGTTGAACGCCGAATTCGCCAAGGCGGTGGATGCACCGAAAGCGAAAGAGGTTTTTCTCATCAATGCCGCAGAGGCGATGAAGCAAACCCCGGACGTAATGCAGCGTGCGATGGAGCAGGATGTGAAGTCGTGGGCGGAGGTCGTGAAGGTAACGGGCGTCAAGTTGCAGTGATGGATGCAGCAGAGCATTGGCGGCATGCCAGCGCATCGGAGCTGACCGCTGAAGCCGCGCACCTGCGCGACGCAGGCCACGGCCCGCTCATCTCCTATTCGCGCAAAGTCTTTATCCCTCTGACGCAGTTGTGCCGCGACGTGTGCAGCTACTGCACCTTCGCGCACGCGCCGCAGCCGGGTGTGCGCGGCTATCTCACCCCGGATGAGGTTTTGGCGATTGCGAAAGCCGGGCAAGCGGCAGGCTGCACCGAGGCGTTGTTTACCCTTGGCGACAAGCCGGAATTACGTTACAAGGCTGCGCGCGAGGAACTCGTGGCGCTGGGCTACGCCACCACCCTCGATTACCTGCACGCGATGTGCGCGCTGGTGTTAAAAGAAACTTCGTTGCTGCCGCATGTGAACCCCGGCGTGATGACGCGCGAGGAGATGGCGCGGCTGCGCGAGGTGAGTGCGTCGCAGGGTTTGATGCTGGAAAGCACATCCGAACGGCTGTGTGAAAAAGGCGGGCCGCATTTTGGTTCGCCGGATAAACACCCGGCGACGCGGCTTGAAGTATTGCGGCTGGCGGGTGAACTGAAAATTCCGTTTACTACCGGCATTCTTATCGGCATTGGTGAAACGCGGCAAGAGCGTATCGATGCGCTAATTGCGATCCGCGATCTGCATCAGCAGTACGGCCATATACAAGAAGTGATTATCCAGAATTTTCGCGCCAAGCCCGATACACGCATGGCGGATGCACCGCATGCGCCACACGAAGAATTGCTGTGGACGATTGCTACCGCACGTTTGATTCTCGGCGCAGAAATGAACATCCAGGCGCCGCCGAATTTGAGTGGTGACAATTGCGCCGAGTTGCTCGACGCCGGCATCAATGACTGGGGCGGCGTGTCGCCGGTGACGCCCGATCATGTGAACCCGGAAGCGCCGTGGCCTGATGTCGAAACGCTGCGAGAAGTCACCGCGTCGCGCGGCAAGGAGCTAGTGGCGCGGTTGCCGAGTTATCCGGCGTATGTGCAGGACGCGCACGCCTGGCATCATCCAACCATGGCAACGACTGTGATTCGCGCAGCCGACTCGGACGGTTACGCGCGCGCGGATGGCTGGTCGCCGGGTCTGGCATTGCCTTTGGGTGCATTGCCTTCAATAATAAAATATTCAATAAAAACAAATAGTTACAACGCATTAACGGAGACGGGCATCGAACGCCTGTTCGCCGCGCGCGGCGTAGCCTTCCGCGATATCTGCGCCGCTGCGGACGCGCTACGCCGCCGCACCGTCGGCGACACTGTGCGCTACGTGGTGAACCGCAACATCAACTACACCAACATCTGCGCCTATCGCTGCACCTTCTGCGCGTTTTCCAAGGGGCGGCACAGCGCGTCATTGCGCGGTGACCCGTACGATTTGTCGTTGGATGAAATCGAGCGGCGCGTGAGCGAGGCGTGGTCGCGGGGTGCTACCGAAGTGTGCATGCAGGGTGGCATCCATCCGAGCTACACCGGCGACACCTATCTCGACATTCTGCGTGCGGTGAAGCGCGCCGCACCCGCCATCCACGTGCATGCGTTCACGCCGCTGGAAGTCACCCACGGTGCGCAGACGCTGGGCTTGCCGGTGCGCGAGTTTCTGTCGCGGCTGATCGATGCGGGCTTGAACAGCTTGCCCGGCACCGCGGCGGAAATACTCGACGAT
>JAYVQD010000315.1:0-6478 GCA_043777275.1 Nitrosomonadales bacterium | reverse complement strand
GCTGCGTCATCTGCGTGTCACATTGCGTGTTACAGATGACATAAGCGAGCTAAGGCTCTGTGCGGTTTGATTTTTTGGGCGGCACGCGATGCGCTTGCTTGGTGATGCGTTATCGAAAGTCAACCAGCGCATCGCACCAAGCGGGCAAGTCGTGGATTTTATGTCGCGGGTTTTATTGACATTCTGAGACTCATTCCCTAGCATCCGGGAGCGTTTCCGCAGGGTTCTGGCCTATGTCTTATGGCCTATGTCTTATGCGGTTTGTCGAGGGTGCGGGCGTATCGCGTTTGCGCCGTTTCCAGCGGTTTAATGTAGGTTGAGCAAATGATCAGATTGGCACTTATTTCAGAGGGCGTTAACACGTGGCCGTTGTACGTGGCGCAGTCTAAACGGATGTTTGAGGAAGCCGGCGTGGTGGTGGAGGTGACGCTGACCGGTTCATCGACGCAGCAGCTCGCGAAACTGCGCCAAGGTGGCCCTGACGGCTACGATATCGGTTTTCAGCAATCGGATCATGTGGTGCGCGCGGTGGAAGACGGCTCCGATCTGTGCATACTCATGGCGCAGGCGCATGCACCGGAAATCACGCTGGTGGCGGCCCCTGACATACACACGATGACCGATCTCAAGGGCAAGACCATCGTCGTCGATGGCGCGCGCAGCGGTTATTCGTTGTTGCTGCGCAAGCTGTTCAAGGATCACGGCTTTAGCGATAGCGAAACGCGGCTGATCGAGTTTGGCGGCTCGCAGGAACGCTTTGACGCGATGAAGCGCGGCGACGGTTCCGCCTGTTTCATCAATCCACCGTTTGACCTCAGTCTGTTGGCGCTGGGCTTCAGAAGCCTCGGCAAGTCGAGTGATTTGTTCCCGACCTATCCAGGATCGATTGCTGCGGCGCGGCGCTCGTGGGCCGCCGGACATGAATCAGACGTGGTGGCGTTTATACGCGCGATCCATCGCGCGTATGACTGGTTGCATGGCCTGGAGAACGTTGACGAAGCTGTCAGTTTGTTGCCGGCACATCTGCGCACCGACATCGATTACGTGCGCCGCGCGGCGCGCGATATTTATCGCGCGCCGCGTCCCGTTATTTCGGTCGAGGGCTTGCGCCAGGTCATTGACGTGGTGTGGGATGCCGAAGGCTACACCTCGCCCAAGGGTGAACCCGGCAAATACATGGATTTGCGTTATTTGCAAAAAGCGCTGTAAAAAGCGGCCGCATAATCACCAGGCATCATCGCAGCAGGCGCGCGTAGCTGAGTTTCCACGCGCTGGCTCGCGAATACCCCTACGAGGATCAGTCATGCCGGACGCCCGCGTTCAAACCGCGATACATCATTGGGCCGCGCGCTTTGTGTCGAACGGCGTGCCGCTCACTGATTTTCAGGAAGTCACTGCGGGAATCGAACGTTGGCCCGACTGGTGCGCGGCGTGGAGTGCGCGTGCGGCGATTCACGACCAACTGGGTGACGCCGTGTTTGCCGCCGGCAATACATTGTCGGCGGGCGAGCACTGGACGCGCGCCGGCGTGTGTTATCACTTCGCCAAGTTTGTGTTTGTCGAAGATGTCGCACAGATGAAAGCCGCGCATTTGAAGGCGGTAGCCTGCCGCACCAAAGCGTTGCCGTATTTGCGTCCTGCGGGCGAGCGCGTGGACATTCCGTTCGAGGGCACGCATTTTCGCGGCATTCTGCGCAAGCCGGGTGGTATTGAGAAGCCGCCGGTAGTCATCATGTGCATGGGCCTTGATTCGGCAAAAGAAGAAACCGATGCCTATGAACAGCCGTTCCTTGCGCGCGGCATGGCGATACTTGCGTTCGACGGGCCGGGGCAGGGTGAATCCGAATACGAGTTGGGCATCCGCGGCGATTACGAAGTGGCGGTGCGCGCAGTGGTCGATTGGGTGGAGCAGCGCAGCGATGTTGATACGCAGCGTATCGGCCTGTGGGGCGTGTCGATGGGCGGTTATTACGCGCCGCGTGCGGCGGCGTTTGAAAAACGTATCAAGGCGTGTATTTCACTGTCGGGGCCGTTTGACTGGGCGGAGAACTGGGGCATGTTGAATGAACTCACGCGCGAGACCTTTCGCGTGCGTGCGCGGCAAAAAACGCAGGACGACGCACGCGCTTTTGCATCCACCTTGTCATTAAAAAACTGCGCGGACAAAATCACCTGCCCGCTGTTTATTGTCGCGGGCAAGCAGGATCGCATCGTGCCGTGGCAGGATGGCGAGCGCCTCGCGCAAGCCGCAAAAGGGCCGGTGGAATTTTTGCTGCTCGACGACGGCAATCATGTAGCGAATAATCGCGGGTATCGCTGGCGTTCGCAGTCGGCAGACTGGATGGCGCGGCAACTGGGTGTTTCTCAGGTGTAAATAAAATGTTGTTTAAAAACAAATACTTACATTTATTTTGGTTCGGCGTCGCTGGCGTGCAATGCGCGACGGCGGCAGCGCAAACCGCTTCGTCAGGCTCAGGACAAGCTTTTCCGGCAAAGGCGATACGCCTGGTGATTCCGTTTTCCACCGGCGCGGCGAGTGATTTTCTGGGGCGCACCGTCGGCCAGAAACTCGGCGAACGTTACGGCCAGCAAGTGGTGAACGATAACCGCCCCGGCGCGGGCGGCGTGGTGGGCAGCACCATTGTCGCCAAGTCGAACCCGGACGGCTACACGCTGATGGTGCTGGCACCGCCGCATCTGGTGAATGCGCTGATTCACAAAGAGCCGCAGTATCGCGCGATTGAGGATTACACCGCCATTTCGCAGATCGCCACGCTGCCCAATATGCTGGTGGTGCCCGCGCAGTATCCGGCGAAAACGGTGAAAGAGCTGGTGGCGCTGGCGAAAGCCAAGCCCGGCGAGCTCAATTTCGGCTCGGCGGGCATCGGCAGTCTGTCGCATCTGGGCGGCGCGTTGTTCGTGTCGGCGGCGGGTATCGACGCGGTGCATGTGCCGTTCAAGTTATTCTCGGATGCGCTGGGTGAACTGTTCTCGGCGCGCGTGCATTTTTACGTGTCACCGATCACCGCAGTGTTGCCGCATGCACGCGACGGCAAACTGCGCGCGCTGGCGGTCACCTCGGCCGCCCGTGTGGTGACCGCACCGGAGGTGCCGACCATGACCGAATCGGGCTTGCCCGCCGCGCAACTCGATACCTGGTTTGGCATCGCCGGCCCGGCGGGCATGCCGCGCAATATCGTGACGCAACTGAATCGTGACATCGCCGCCGTGCTGCAGGATGAAGATACGCGCAGCCGCATCGTGCGTCAGGGCGCGACACCGGCGGCCAGCACGCCCGAGCAACTGGCTGATACCATCAGAAAAGATTTTGTGCGTTTTCGCAAAATCGTCGCCGATGCCGGACTGAAACCGCAATAACGGAGGAGATTTCATGAAACCTGTCCCACTGTTTTTCGCCGTGTGCGCACTGGCTGTTTGCAGCAGTGCCTCAGCACAGGAAAAATTTCCCACAAAAAATATCCGCATGCTGGTGCCGTTCGCCGCCGGCAGCCAAACCGACATCCTCGCGCGCTGGATCGGCGAAGAGTTTTTCAAGAGTTGGAGTCAACAAGTGGTGGTGGATAACCGACCCAGCGCCGGCGGTACCATCGCCTCGCAATACGTGCTCGACGCCAATTACGACGGCCACACCATGATGATGGTGTCCACCGGCCACGCGGGCAACGCCACGCTGTTTTCCAAGCTGCCGTACGACACGATCAAGGATTTCGCCGGTGTGTCGCAAGTCGCGAGTGTACCCAACCTGCTGGTGGTGGCGCCGAATCTGGGGCCGAAGTCGGTGAAGGAATTGATCGCGATGGCGAAGGCCAAGCCCGGCACCATGAATTTCAGCTCGGCGGGCATCGGCAGCGGTACGCAGATCAACGGCGAAATGTTCAAGCTGGCGGCAGGTATCGTCGCCACGCACGTGCCGTACAAGGGCGCGCCCGATGCGCTGAACAACGTGATCGGCGGCGGTGTGCAGTTTAACTTTGCGCCGATACTGGTGGCCGCGGGGCAGGTCAAGGCCGGGCGCGTGCTGGCGCTGGCGGTGAGCACGGCCAGCCGCTCGCCGCTGTTCCCGAATGTGCCGACGATCGCGGAAGCGGGTCTGCCGGGATTTGAATATGACCAATGGTACGGTTTGCTGGTCGCCGCTAAAACACCGCGACCGATAGTGAACGCGGTGAATACGGAAGTGGTGCGCATTCTCAGCGCGCCGGAAATGAAAGAGCGCATGTTGACGCAGGGCGCGACACCCAAGCCCACGACGCCGCAGGCATTCGATGCGTTTATTCGTTCGGAAGTGAATAAATTTGCGCCGGTGATTATTGCGTCGGGTGCGAAGGTCAATTAGGGCGTGAACGAATGAAAAACGTCGCGTGGGGCGTGGTGGCATTGTTGGTTGCGAGCATCGCTTGGGCGCAGCCGAAAGACAATTATCCGAACCGGCCCATCCGGGTGATCACCGGTTCCGCGGGCAGCACATCGGATCTGTCTGCGCGCTTCGTGGCGCAAAAACTCACCGAGCGCTGGGGGCAGCAGGCGGTGGTGGACAATCGTCCGGGTGCAGGCGGCATCATCGGTGTGGAGATCGGCGCGCGTGCCGCGCCGGACGGCTACACCTTGATCGTCGGTCACGTCGGCACACACGCCAGCGCGCAGGTGCTGCATAAAAATCTGGGCTACGACCCGATCAGGGATTTCGAGCCGATATCCAATCTGGTGAATGTGGCGGTGGTGTTTGTGGTGCATCCCACCGTGCCCGCTGCGACGTTGAAAGAATTTATCGCCTATTCGCAGGCGCAAGGCGGCAAGGTGAATTTCGGTTCGCCCGGCGCGGGCACCAGCGGCCACCTGACCGGCGAGTTGTTCAATCTCGTCACCAAGGCGCGCATGACGCATATTCCGTACAAGGGCGCGGGCTTTGCCGTGACCGCCAATATCGCGGGCGAAGTGCAATCGTCGTTTCTGTCGACGGCGACTGCGCAGCCGCACGTGAAGGCCGGGCGCTTGAAGCCGCTGGTGGTGGTGCGCAAGACGCGCTTCTCCGGCACGCCCGAGGTGCCGAGTTCCGTCGAAGCGGGTTACCCTGAGCTCGATTCGAATGCGTGGTTTGGCTTGTTCGCGCCGGCCGGCACGCCGAAGACGCTGATCGCGCGTCTGAACAAGGAGGTTGCCGACGCGCTGAACACACCGCAGGTCAAAGCGACCTTGCTCGGTCAGGGCGCGGAAGTCGCGCCGACGTCGCCGGAAGAATTCGGCGCTTATGTGAAGAGCGAAGCGGTGAAGTGGGCGCGGGTGGTGAAGGAATCGGGTTACAAAATCAATTAGGGCGTGAAGCGTGAGGAGAGCGGCGTGAGTAGAACCCTGGTAGTGAAAATTTATTCGGCAATGGCTGTGTTGCTGGCCGGCAACGTTGCGTTCGCGCAGGATGCGAAGGATTTTCCCAACCGCCCCATACGCATCATGGGTGGCGGCGTGGGCAGCACCGCCGATTATCTGTCGCGCTATATCGGGCAAAAGCTCAATGAAAAATGGGCGCAGCCGGTGGTGGTGGACAGCCGCTCCGGCGCGGGCGGCACACTCGCCGCCGACGTGGTGGCGAAGGCCGCGCCCGATGGCTACAACCTGGTGATGGGGCACGCAGGTCCCATGGTAAGTGCGGTGGCGCTGTATAAAGATTTGCCTTACGACCCGGTGCGTGATTTCGCGCCGGTGTCGCGCATGACCACGGGCGTGGTGGTGCTGGTGACGCATCCGTCGTTGCCGGTTAGCAACGCCAAAGAACTGATCGCATATATCAAGCAGAAACCCGGATTAAGTTATGCCTCGGCGGGCAACGGCTCTATGAGCCACCTTGCCGGCGAGTTGTTCAACGGCATCGCAGGCGTGAAGGTGCTGCACATACCCTACAAGAGTGCGGGGTTCGCGCTGACCTCGCTGCTGGGATCGGAGACGCAGATTTCGTTTTTGTCGCCGGTCACTGCGCATACGCAACTGAAAGCCGGACGTGTGAAAGCGCTGGCGGTGTCGAGCAAAACGCGTTTTGCGGGCACGCCGGATATTCCCAGTGCGACCGAGGCGGGTTTGCCCGGCCTGGATGCGCGGCTGTGGTTCGGTTTGTTCACCACGGCGAAGACGCCGCGTGCCGTGGTGATGAAACTTAATCGGGAAATCACCGATGTGCTCAACCGACCCGACGTGAAACAGCATTTAATAACGCAGGGTGCGGAAGCCGCACCCTCCACGCCGGAAGAACTCGGCGACTTTGTGAAAGCCGAGCTCGCGCGCTGGACGCCGATTATCAAGGCGGCGGGGATTAAGGCGGATTGATAGTGCAAGGATGAAGGATGAAGGATGAAGGATGAAGGATGAAGGTCTCTATTCAGCCCCTATGAAAATGCTTGAAAATTCGTGTCGCCAAATTGTTTTGGCATTCAGGTTTCATAGGGAAATATGCTTTCGCCCGAAATTT
>JAYVQD010000314.1:0-6512 GCA_043777275.1 Nitrosomonadales bacterium | reverse complement strand
CCTTTCGGGTTGGGGTTAATTTCTGAGGTTGACGACTTTGGCTGTTTCAAAAGGCGCGATCGTTGGTGGTGAGGGTGGCGGCGGCGCGTCGACACCCGGCGTCACCAGCGGCGGATTCTTCGGGTCGTAGCCCTCCGGCAATTCTTCACTGAAGCGCTTGGAGCGGCTCACCAGAAAATCAACCAGGTGATTGCGGATGGCGTAAAAGCGCGGCTCTTTGTGCAGCGTTTCGCGCGAGCGGTTTTTCGGCAGTGTGTTGACCACGATCTCTGCTATCCGGGCCCCTGGTCCGTTTGACATCAACATGATTTTGTCGGACAGCAGTATCGCCTCGTCGACATCGTGCGTAATCATGAACACGGTTTGACTCGTCGCCGCACAGATTCTTTTGAGTTCTTCCTGAATATTGCCGCGCGTCAGTGCATCCAACGCGCCGAACGGCTCGTCGAGCAGCAGCATTTTGGGCTCGATCGCAAACGCGCGCGCGATGCCCACGCGCTGCTTCATGCCGCCCGAAAGCTCCGACGGTTTTTTGTGCTCGGAGCCGGTGAGGCCCACCAAGTCGAGATAACGCTGGCAATGGTCGTCGATTTCTTTGTTGCTTTTGTCGGGCCAGCGCGAACGCACGGCGAATGCCACGTTCTTTTTCGCGGATAACCACGGCATCAGCGCATGGCCCTGAAACACCACGCCGCGCTCCAGGCTGGGGCCGGATACTTCGCGCTCGTCCATCAGCACGTTGCCGCCGCTGGCGGTGTCCAGCCCTGCCAGCACGTTCAAGATGGTGGTTTTGCCGCAGCCGGAGTGGCCGATGATGCACACGAATTCGCCCTTGTCGATGGTGAAATGCACATCATCGAATACTGTTAAATCAGGCTTGCCGCGCGCGCCGGGAAATTTTTTCGACAAGGCTTCCGCGATCAGAAATGAAGCGCTCATGACTTACTCCACGTAGGTAACGAACTTTTGCAACAACCCGAATAGCAGATCGAGCGCCATGCCCACCACGCCAATCATCAGAATGGCAAAAATGACATTGGTCAGGGAGAGGTTGTTCCACTCGTTCCACACGAAGTAGCCGATGCCGGTGCCGCCCACCAGCATTTCGGCGGCCACGATCACCAGCCACGCGATGCCCATTGAGATGCGCATGCCGGTCATAATCGTCGGCGCGGCTGCCGGCAGAATCACCAGAAACGCTTTACGCATGATACTCACTTCAAGCGTGCGTGCGACGTTGAGCCAGTCTTTGCGCACCGAGGCCACGCCATACGCGGTGTTAATCAGCATCGGCCAGATCGAGCAAATAAAAATGACGAAGATAGATGAGGTGGCCGAATCCTTGATCGTATAAAGCGCCAGCGGCATCCACGCCAGCGGCGAAATCGGCTTCAACACTTGTATGAACGGATCCAGTGCGCGATACAGCAGCGGCGACATGCCGATCATGAAACCCAACGGTATCGCTACAATCGCCGCCAGTAAAAATCCACCCATCACGCGCGCCAGTGAATACGCGAGCTGGATGCCGATGCCTTTGTCGTTGGGCCCCTTGTCGTAGAACGGGTCGGACAAATGCTTCATCACCGTCTGCCCCATTTGCGCAGGCGTGGGCATGCCGTCGCTTTTTTTCGCGCCCTTGCCCATCAGTTGTTCGTACTCGGTGAGCGCCCCGCCCGCCTTCTCGACGGGCAATGTGGCGGCGTGCCAAATACCCAATAAAAACAAGAAGATAATTAGCGATAGCAACCCTGCTCGTAGACCCATGCTTTTGTCCATGGCGCTACGCTCTCTTGATGGCAAAACTCGCGACGTAGGCATCCGGCGCGGTGTGATCGAACACCTTGCCCATGACGATAATCTTGCGATAGTTCTCAGACGGCGGTTTGTAGCCCATCGCCGTCATATGCTTGCGCGCGTCGGTGAGCAGATAGATTTGTTCGGTCAGCTCTTTCCAGCGCACGTCGCCCTTGATGTAACCCCAGCGTTTCATCTGCGACAAAATCCACGTCGCCATCGAGTACCAGGGGAACGGATCAAAATCCACGCGCGCCGGATCGTTTTTCACATTGCCCAGGCCGTCGGCGTATTTGCCGGTGAGCACTTGTTCGAGCACTGCTACCGGCTGATTCAGATAATTCGCGGGCGCTATCGATTCAGCGATGGTCTTGCGGTTGGCCGGGTCACGCGCCAACGCCGCACCTTTCAATACCGCACGGAACAAGGCTGCGAACGAATTGGGATTCTCTTTGATGAACTGCGTCGGCGCACCAAACGAACAGCACGGGTGCCCATCCCACAACTCTTTCGACAGGATATGGATGAAACCCACTTCCTCGTACACCGCGCGCTGATTAAACGGATCGGGGCCGAGATAACCGTCGATGTTGCCGGCGCGCAGATTGGCCACCATTTCCGGCGGCGGCAGCACGCGAATCTGGATGTCCTTATCGGGGTCGAGTCCGTGTTCAGCGACGTAGTAGCGCAGCAGAAAATTATGCATCGAAAATTCGAACGGCACCGCCAGCTTGAAGCCCTTCCACATTTTCGGATCACGCTTGTCTTTGTGCTTGTTGGCGAGCGTAATCGCCTGGCCGTTGACGTTTTGGATGGTCGCGACATTCATCGCCTGCTGCGATGAGCCGATGCCCATGGAAATCGCAATCGGCATCGGCGCCAGCAGGTGCGCGGCGTCGTATTCTTTGTTCAGCACCTTGTCGCGGATCAGCGCCCAGCCGGCGGTTTTGATGACGTCAACCTCCAGCCCTTCGGCGGCGTAGTAGCGCAGCGGATGCGCCAGGATCAACGGCGTTGCGCAAGTGATCGGAATAAACCCGATCTTGAGATTCTTTTTTTCCGGCGCGCGCTTGTCCTGCGCCAGCGCCTGCATCGCGCCTATCGGCAACACGCTGGCAATCGCCGCCATCGCAGTGTTGGCGCCGACCGCCTTGAGGAATCCGCGACGCACGCGATCGTCCGGGAACAACGCGCGCACCATCGCAGACTCAACCACTTCGCGGCCCAGCGTTTCGTGATCCACTTTGGCTTGCGTTTTGTCATGGGCGTGTTGCGAGCCGTGCTGACCGCACGAACACAGTGCGGACAAATCGGCATGCGCGCTGTATACATTGTGCGGCTTCGTTACCTCGGTCATTGCCTTCTCCTGTCAGGGGCTTCCATCCTAATCAGCAGAATGCATGCCAACATCGAAATGAATATCGCCGTTTATATATAAGTATTTGTTTTAATTGAATTTTTTATTGTCGCACCCAATCTATCTGAAGTACCTGTTGAATCGCCAACACAAACCGCCCCTATTCGGTGCAATCACACGATGTGTCACGCTCGATTGTTGTGCATCGCATGACGCGATGAATCGGGGGCCGCGACAAAAGTGAGATAATCGCGCCACGCAAAAAATATCCAAAAAAATCGAAGCGCCGCGCTGCAACGCTACGAGTTCGCGCGCTTGCAAATCATGACTCAGCGCCATCTGCTCATTGCCCTGCTCTGCCTCGCCTGGATCGTGCCGGGGCTGATCGGCCACGACCCCTGGAAATCAGACGAGGCCTACACCTTCGGCGTGGTGTATGAGTTGCTGCAGGGCGGCTCGTGGCTAGCGCCGTCGCTGGCCGGTGAACCCTTTCTCGACGAACCGCCGCTGTATTACCTGAGCGCCGCGGCGACGGCATGGCTGACATCCGCGTTTTTGCCGCTGCACGACGGCGCGCGGCTGGCCACCGGTTTGTATATGGCGCTGACGTTACTGTTCTGCGGCATGGCTTCGCGCGAACTCAACGGACGCGGCAAAGGCGCGATTGCCGCGCTGCTGATGCTCGGCTGCTTTGGTCTGGTGCTGCGCAGTCATCAGATCATTACCAACATCGCAGCGCTGGCGGGATTTGCCTTGGGCTATTACGCAATGGCGCTCGCGCCGCGACGCGCAGTGCCCGGCGGACTGCTGCTCGGCACGGCCATCGGCATGGTGTTTCTGTCGCAAGGCGTACTGGACACCGTGATCGTGATACTGATCGCGCTCACCTTGCCGCTGGTGAGCACGGCATGGCGCACCCGCGACTACGCCAAGACATTGGGTGTCGCCGCGCTGATCGCCGTGCCGGCCATCGCTGCGTGGCCGCTGGCGCTGCATCTGCAATCGCCCGCATTGCTCGAACCGTGGCTGCATCACGACCTGCGTGCCCTGTTCACCGGGCAAGGGCGCGAGGTGTTCTACTTTCTGCGCGCGCTGCCCTGGTATGCGTGGCCGGTGTGGCTGGTGTGTTTGTGGACGTTATGGATGGCACGCCGGCAATCGCCGCAAATTCAAAATCTGTATTCAGCACCTGCCATTGCCTTGCCGCTGACCGGCTTGGTGCTGACCTTGGCCCTGCTCTCTATCGGCAGCAACGCGCGTGATGTGCACGCGCTGCCGTTGCTGCCAGCCATGGCGCTGCTGGCGGTGCCGGGCATCGGCAGTCTGCGGCGCGGCGCGGCCAATGCGTGGTTATGGTTTAGTGTGGTGGCCGCGACTTTTTTTATTGTGGTCGGCTGGTTTTACTGGTCGGGGCTGGAGCTGGGTGCGCCCGCGCGACTGCACGCACACCTGCATCGACTGCAACCCGGCTATACGCCCGGCTTCAAGGCGCTGGCGTTTGCCTTGGCGGCGCTGTATACGGTGGCGTGGTTTGTGCTGGTGGCGCGCTTAAAGCGCATCGCGGAGCGCCCGGTGATCGCGTGGGCCGCTGGCGTGACGGTGATCTGGGGGTTGCTCAACATTTTGTTTCTGCCCTGGATCGATACCGGCAAAAGCTACCGTTCGGTTTTCGTCAACCTGCAAAAGAACCTGCCCGCGCAAACCCGCTGCGTGTCGAGCCTGCATCTGGGCGAATCGCAACGCGCGATGCTGCATTATTTTGCCGATGTCGTGACGCATCGTGAAGAAATCGCCACCCGCCGCCGCGACTGCGATGTGCTGCTGATCCAGGGCGTCGCCAAAGACGAGCGTGCGCGCCCCGGCTGGAAAAAAATCTGGGAAGGCGCGCGACCGGGTGACAAGGTGGAGCGTTACCGGCTGTATCAGCGCGTAGCGATTAGCCGCTAACGACATTAGCGCACCGCACCAACCGCCTCGACAGCGCCATGGACGAGGCGTAAACTGGCATGAAATGCAACTACGATACACTAAAATAGTGTTTATAAACAAATACTTACGGAGATTATCATGGGCGACATACGTGAAGTAGTGGTACTCAGCGGCGTGCGCACTGCGATCGGTGATTACGGCGGCGCACTCAAGGATATGGCGCCCACGGAACTCGCGGCGCAGGTCATTCGCGAAGCGGTCAAGCGCGCCAAGGTTGATCCGCAACAAGTGAATCAACTGGTGTTCGGCAACGTCATTCACACCGAAGCGAAAGACATGTATTTCTCGCGCGTAGCCTGCATCAAAGGCGGGTTGCCGCAGGAAACCACCGCGCTCACCGTCAACCGTTTGTGCGGCAGCGGCTTGCAGGCGATTGTCAGCGCGGCGCAAGGCATACAACTGGGGGACGCCGATGTCGCCGTCGGCGGCGGCGCGGAATCGATGAGCCGTGGTGGTTACGTGATGCCGACACTGCGCTGGGGCCAGCGCATGAACGACGGCGGCGTGATAGACATGATGGTAGGCGCGTTGACCGATCCGTTCGACACCACGCACATGGGCATCACTGCCGAGAACATTGCGGAAAAATGGAAAATCACGCGCGAGCAGCAGGATGAATTCGCCGTTGAAAGCCATCGCCGCGCGGTCAACGCCATCGACAAAGGCTACTTCAAAGACCAGATCCTGCCCATCGAACTGAAAACACGCAAAGGCGTGACCCTGTTCGACCGTGACGAGCACGCGCGTGCCGACGTGACGCTCGAAAGCATGCAAAAGCTGCGCGCGGTGTTCAAAAAAGACGGCTCGGTGACGGCCGGTAACGCGTCGGGTATTAACGACGGCGCGGCAGCGATTGTGATGATGGAAAAAGGCGCGGCGCTGAAAGCGGGCTTAAAGCCGATGGCGCGTCTGGTGTCGTATGGGCTGGCCGGTGTTGATCCAAAAATCATGGGCATCGGCCCGGTGCCCGCGTGCCAACGCGCGCTGGCCAAGGCCGGTCTCACGGTGGATGACATGGATGTCATCGAATCCAACGAAGCCTTCGCCGTGCAGGCGCTGGCGGTGTCATGTGATCTGAAATTCGATGCAAAAAAAACCAACCCGAATGGCGGCGCGGTGGGCTTGGGGCATCCGATCGGCGCCACCGGCGCGATTCTCACCATCAAAGCGCTGTATGAGTTGCAGCGCAGCGGCGGACGTTATGCGCTGGTGACCATGTGCATCGGCGGCGGGCAGGGCATTGCGGCGGTGTTTGAACGGATGTGAGGTGTTACTCACTAGTCGATAATTAAGACGACAATTGTGGAACTTTCGAGCGGCACGTCGATCAAACTGTTTATGAAAAGAGACGGGCGGACGTTTGATCACC
>JAYVQD010000313.1:0-6516 GCA_043777275.1 Nitrosomonadales bacterium | reverse complement strand
ATCCCCTGGCTGGCTTGGCTTTTGCCCGCGTTGCTGATCGCGTTCGCTTTCGCGCAGGAGGTGGTGGTCATCACCGATGCGCAAATCGCCAAGCTGGCAGAAAGTTTTGGTCCGGTGGCGCGCGAGCGGCTCACCAGTTGGCGCACGCTGATGAACAATCCGAAAAATCGCGTGCTCAACGACCGCCAGAAGCTGGAACTGGTGAACGATTTCATGAATCGCACCACGTTCAAGAGCGACCGCGAACATTGGGGCAAGGAAGATTACTGGGCAACACCGGTCGAGTTTTTGTCGACCAATGGCGGCGATTGCGAGGATTTTTCGATTGCGAAGTATTTCACCCTGCGCGCGATCGGTGTGGCCGACGACAAGTTGCAAATCACCTACGTCAAGGAAATCAAGGTCTACAACGAGGCGCATATGGTGCTGGCGTATTTCGCCACCGCCGACGCCGAGCCGCTGATTCTCGACAACATAAACAAAACCATACAGCCCGGATCAAGCCGCACCGACTTGATCCCGGTGTACAGTTTCAATGGCTCCGGGCTGTGGCTCGCCAAAGAGCAGACCGGCCGCGGACAATCGGTGGGCAGCTCGGATCGCATCGGCCACTGGAAAGATCTGCAGACACGAATGAAAAGCGCGATATAATGTAACTATTTGTTTTTAAACACTATTTTAATGTATGGTGATGTATGAAACTTTCACGATTATTGATGGGTTTGATCTCGCTGCTGTGGATCGTGGTGTTTATCGCGACCCTGGTTACGGTGGTCAGCAGCACGCGTGATTATCTTGATCGTGCGATGAAATCGCATGCGCAGGACGCTGCCACCTCGCTGGGGCTGTCGATCACGCAGAGCAAGAGCTATAACGATCCGGTCACCATTGAGTTGATGACCAGCGCGATTTTCGACCGCGGTTACTACAGCGAAATCCAGGTCAACAAGTTGAGCGGCGAATCGATCTTCAAAAAACGCGTCGAGATTGCGGTCGAAGGCGTGCCGTCGTGGTTTATGCGCGCGTTTACTTTGCCGACGCCGCGCATGAATGCGGTGGTGATGGACGGCTGGCGCAAGGCGGCCATTGTCGAAGTGGAAAGCCATCCCGGGCACGCCTACAAAGAGTTGTGGGACATCGCCAAGAAGTCGTTTTGGGTGCCGTTCATAGTGGCGATGGTGTCGCTGGTGGTGGTGGCGATAGTGCTGCGCCTCGCGCTGCGTCCGCTGGATGACATGGAGCGTCAGGCCGAGGATATCGCCAGGCGCAAGTTCACCATTCTCAAGAAGTTGCCGTGGGCGCGCGAACTGCATCGCATCTCGAAAGCGTTGAATTCGATGTGCCTGTCGGTGGAGCGCATGCTGGGTGAACAAACGGCGCTCACCGAAAAAATGCGTCAGAAGGCTTATGTTGACGGCGTGACCGGTCTCATGAACCGCAATGATTTCAGCGAAAAACTCGGGCACCTGATCGCCACGCCGGAAGATTTCGGCGCAGGCGCGCTGGCCATCGTGCGTGTGCATGGCTTTGCCGCTTACAACGAGAAACAGGGCCGGCCCGCAGGCGACGCGCTGCTGCAAAAAACGGCGCAATTGCTGGGCAAGGTGGCGGACGATCGTGATCGCGCTTTGCTCGCGCGCATGGACGGGCCGGAGTTTGCCTTGATGATCCCGGATATAGCGGCCACGGATTTGCCGGCGCTGGGCGATGCGTTAATTCAGGCGCTCGCGGAGATTGAAGTTTTTCCGCGCTCGGAGGATAGTGTGATGGCGCATGTCGGGCTCGCGCATTACCAGCATCAGCAGGGCGCGACCTTTGGAAAATTGATGGCGCAGTCCAACGGTGCGCTGGCGGCAGCGCAAGGGCGCGGCTTGCCGGCATGGCACGCGCACGAGAGCACGACGGCCACGGATGCCGCGGTGACGGCGGTGTCGGTGCAGATCAATACCTTGTTCAAGGCCGGGTTGTCGCCGGAGAGCGTCACGGTGCAATACCAGCCGGTGCGCGCGTGCCGCGCCGACGAGCAGACTTGGCAGTATCGCAGCGAGGCGTGGGTGCGCGTCGCCGGCGAGGATGGCTCGATGATTCCCGCAGGCCTGTTCATCCCGGTGGCGAAGCGCCTGGGTGTGCTGGATCAGCTCGACCGCATCGTGGTCGAAAAAGTCATGCAGCGCATCGCCGCCAGCGGCCCGATCGGGGGCGGCGCCACGGCGATCAACCTCTCGCCGGAATCCATCAACGCCCCCGGTTTTGTGGATTGGCTGAGCGCACGGCTGGCGCAGCAACGCAATGTCGCGCAGCACCTGATTTTCGAGATTTCAGAGAATTCGATTATCAATAAAATTGAATCGATCAAGACCGCGTTGCATCGGTTGCGCGAAACCGGGGCGCACTGTTCGATTGACCGCTTTGGCCAGAGCACGGCGTCCGTGGGCTTCCTGCGCAGCTTGGAGATCGACTACATCAAGATCGACGGCAGCTATACGCGCGGCATTATCGACTCCAGCGACCGGCAGTTTTTTGTGCAGGCGCTGGTGGGGATCGCACACGGCCTGGGCATCCAGGTGATCACGGAATATATCGAAACGGCGCAGGAATTCGAGGCCGTAAAAGGCTTGATGGTGGACGGGGCGCAGGGTTATTTTATTGGCAAGCCGGAATAGGGGCGCGCGCTTGCAAAGCCAAGTCTTTGTAAGTTTTCCATGACATAATTCTCGTTTTACGAGATTGACTTTACACTTGTAGACAGAAGCGGGGCGCGAAGCGCCCCGCTTAAGCGAAGGGGACAGTGTGGCGGAACCGGAACCAAAAGAACAATGGAACATACCGCGGCCCAGCGTATCGGCCAATGACCCGTTGCTGAAATGTTTGACCCTGCTCACACGGTTTTTTAACCATCCGTATTCAGAAGAAACGCTGGCAGCAGGTCTGCCGTTGGACAATGGCCGGCTAAGGCCGGAGCTGTTCAGTCGCGCGGCGGAGCGTGCCGGGCTCAAATCCAAACTGGTTCATCGCACGTTGGCGGAAATTTCCCCGTTAGTGCTGCCGGTGATCCTGTTGCTGAAGGATAGCCGCGCCTGCATCCTCCGCTCAGTCACCGAAGACGGGCGCTGTGAAATTATCAGCCCGGACACCGGCGGCGCGAAACAAACCACGCTGGCCGCGCTCGGTCTGGATTACACGGGCAACGCGATTCTGGTAAACCCCGCGCTGCGTTTCGATGCGCGCACCGAGTTGTCGGCGGTGCCGCGCGTGGAACACTGGTTCTGGGGGGTGGTGAAGCAGGCGTGGCCGATTTATGCCGAAGTGCTGCTGGCTTCGTTGCTGATTAATATTTTTGCGCTGGTGACGCCGCTCTACACCATGAACGTGTATGACCGCGTGGTGCCGAACGACACCACCGAAACGTTATGGGCGTTGACCTTCGGCGTGCTGATCGTGATGATGTTTGATTTCGTCATGCGCATGTTGCGCGGCTACCTGGTGGATCTCGCGGGCAAGCGCATCGACGTTATCCTGTCGGCGAATATTTTCGAGCGCGCGCTGGGCGTGCGCATGGAGTCGCGCCCGCAATCGGTGGGCTCGTTTGCCAGCAACGTGCAGGAGTTTGAATCGTTCCGCGAATTCATTACCTCGGCGACCATTACCGCGCTGGTGGACATGCCGTTTGTATTTATCTTCATTTTCGCGATTTACTGGGTGGGCGGATGGTTGTGCATCGTACCGATCGTGACATTGCCGCTGGTAATTCTCTGTGGCTTACTCGTGCAGCGTCAACTGGGGGCGGTGATTCAGGAAAGTTTTCGCTGTGGCGCGCAGAAGCAGGGCGTGCTGATTGAAAGTCTAACCGGTATTGAAACCATCAAAGCCCTCGCAGCGGAAGGCGCGATACAGCGCAAATGGGAGCAACTGGTGGGGACGGTCGCCAAGCTGGGTATCAAGTCGCGCACGCTGTCGCAGGCTATTATCAATTCGTCGATGACGATCCAGCAGATGTCGAGCATCGCCATCGTGGTGTTCGGCGTATATCTCATCAACGATCGCCTGCTGACCGTAGGCGCTCTGGTAGCGTGTACCATGCTGAACTCGCGCGCCCTGGCGCCGCTCGGGAGCATCGCGGGGCTGCTCGCGCGCTACCACCAATCGGCGGCATCGCTGCGCACTCTGCATAACGTGATGAGTCTGCCCGTGGAGCGTCCGGCGAACAAGAGCTTCGTGCATCGGCCGGTGATTCTGGGCAGTATCGAATTTCGCGAGGTGACGTTTACCTATCCCGGCCACAAGGTGCCGGCGCTTTCGAACGTCTCTTTTAAAATTGCCGCAGGCGAACGCGTGGGCATGATCGGGCGCATCGGCTCCGGCAAGTCCACCATTGAAAAGCTGATTCTCGGCTTGTATAAACCGACCACCGGTTCGATATTGGTGGATGGCGTGGATGTGAATCAGATCGACCCGGCGACGCTGCGCCGTAATATCGGGTATGTGCCGCAGGATATCGTGCTGTTCTTCGGCACGGTCAAAGAGAATATTCTGTTTGCCGCGCCCTATGCGGATGACGCCGCCATGTTGCGCGCGGCGGAAATCGCCGGCGTGACCGAGTTTATTCACCCGTCGGAGCAGGGATTTGATTTGCCCATCGGCGAGCGTGGTGAAGGGCTGTCGGGCGGGCAGCGGCAGGCAGTGGCGATTGCGCGTTCGTTGTTGCTGGATCCGCCGGTGCTGATTATGGATGAGCCGACGAATGCGCTGGACAATCGCTCAGAAGAAAACTTTAAAGGCCGGCTGGCCAACTCACTCAGTGGCAAGACGTTTGTGCTGGTGACGCATCGCGCGTCGCTGCTGACGCTGGTGCCGCGCTTGATCGTGCTCGACGGCGGCAAGGTGGTGGCCGATGGTCCCAAGGAGCAAGTGATGCAGGCGCTGGCAGGAGGAAAGATCAATGTCGCTAAACACTAAGCCTGCGGCAGCGCCCATGAAGCCGATGGTAATGCCCGCCCATGGCACGCCTAAGCCCGGAGAGGATTCGCCGGGCAGCTATCTGAGCAAAGGCTGGCGCGGATTGCTCAAAGGGCTGTTCATGGAACTGGCGCCCGCGAAGGTGGGTAAATCCGTTTCGCGAGCGCAAGACCTTGATTATATGAGCGAAACATCAGCGGCTGCGTTGCAGGGGCCGCCCGCGTTTTCGCATGTTATTTTGTGGGGCGCGGTGCTGTTCGTGGTGGCATTTTTCACTTGGGCGGCATACGCCAATATCGGTGAAAGCACGGTCGGCGAAGGCCGTGTCATCCCCACCGGGCAGGTTCAGGTGGTACAAAATCTTGAAGGGGGTATCGTTTCGGAGATCAAGGTCAAAGTGGGCGATATGGTGCGCAAGAACGACACCCTGGTGGTGATTGACGATACGCGCTACACCTCATCGGCCAAGGAGAACACCGCCAAAGACAGCGCGCTGATGGCCAAGATTTCGCGGCTTTCGGCGGAAGTGCGGGGCGCGGCGTTTGTGGTGCCGGCGGCCGTCGCCAAGGCAAATCCCGATCTCGCGCGGCGCGAGATGGAGCTGTATCAGTCGCGGCAGGCCGAGTTTGTCGCCAACACAGCGGCGTTGCGGCAGCAAATTGACCAGCGCAATCAGGAAATCGTGGAAAAGCGCGGGCGCGTAAAACAAATTACCGGCAGCCTTGCGATGCTCAATGAGACCATCACCATGATGCGTCCCGTGGTCAAGGCGGGAGCCATGTCGCAGATCGAGATGTTGGCCAAGGAACGCGAAGCAAACGACCTGAAAGGCGAGCTGGATTCGAGCAATATCAACATTCCGCGTCTTGAGGCCGCGGTAGCTGAAGCCCGCAACAAGCTGCAAAGCTACGAGGCCAAATTTCGCGCGGACGCGCTGGGGGAACTGAATGTGGCGCGTGCCGAGCAGGAAGGCACCTCTGCGACCGGAGTCGCCTTGAAAGATCGGGTCGAACGCGCGGTGGTGCGCTCTCCGGTCACCGGCACCATCAAGACGGTCAAAGTAACGACCGTCGGTGGCATTATTCAACCCGGTTCGGATATGATCGAGATCGTGCCGACCGAGGATTCTCTTTTGGTGGAAGCGCGCGTCAAGCCGCAGGACATTGCGTTCCTGCGTCCGGGGCAGGACGCGCTGGTAAAACTCACCGCGTACGATTTTTCCATTTACGGTGGATTCCCCGCGAAGCTCGAGTACATCGGCGCCGATAGCGTGCAGGATGAAAAAAAACAGGAAAGCTACTATTTGGTGCGGGTGCGTACTACCGGCCAAGGCCCAACGCGTGAAGGGAAGCCGCTGGCGATCATTCCCGGAATGACCGCGTCGGTGCATATACAGACGGGTGAAAAAACATTTTTGCAATATTTGCTCAAGCCGATTATAAAAACCAAGGAACTCGCTTTTAGGGAACGATGATCGGCGGCGGCCATGCGACCGTAACGCATCATTGTTTGAAGATAAGACGCTATGACCATATTGCTCGCAACACGTGACAAAGAGCT
>JAYVQD010000312.1:0-6520 GCA_043777275.1 Nitrosomonadales bacterium | reverse complement strand
CAGTGTTGAGCCACTCGATGACGCGCGCGTAGTCGAGTGCACGGTACGGGATGCTGATGCCGGGCTGGTTGTCGAACGCCTGCAAATAGAGCGTGACCGATTGCGCCATCGCCTGCGGCTCGCCCAGACTCAGCGCGCGCAACACGGGTGCGGGCAGCGGCGCATCCAGCGCGCCGGCAACCGCCATCGGCTTCGGCGCCGCAGCGCGCAACGTGGCATACATCGTGAGCGACGCCACGAACAAAACGAGTATCCAGCGCGGCACAACGCCGATGCGACGCTCCTTTTCGGCGAATCGCCACAACATCAGAAATTACGCCGGTAAAAATCCACCATCGCCGCACCGGCCAGCAAGGCCACATACAACATCGCCTCCGGCAGCAACAGCAAGACCGCGCTCCACGCTGCCGGTGCGTCGATCAGCCAGGTGGTTTGCGGCCAGCGATCCAGCGCCGGGGTTATCAGCGCGAGGCCTTCGACCATCCAGCGACCGATTTCATGCGACAGCGTATCCGCGCCGCTGATGGGATGGGCGCTCATCAAACGGATCGCGCTCAAGCTGCGCGCCAGCACGTAGAACCCCAACACGATCGCCGCGGCCGGCATAAACTGCCCGAACGCCATCACGCAAAACAGTGAAAATGCAATCATCACGGCCAGCTCCAGCACCAGCGCCACCCCCCACTGCGCCACCGCGAACGGCGCTGCCATAAACAGCAGCGGCAAACAGGCAATCGCGCCGATGACCGCTCCCATCGCCAGAAAACCACCCAGCTTGCCGAGGATATAATGCGACCGCGGCACGTCAAGGGCGAGCAGCACATCCAACCCCTTGTCGTCGAATTCACGTGTTACGCTGCCCACGACATGCACAGCGACAATGAACACAGCGGCAAGCCGGGCGCCCGCCGCGTAAAAGGTGGTTTGCATGCGCAGGCTTTCGGTCACCGCCAGTTCGGACACAAAAAACGCCAGCGCAAACACTGCGGCTAGCGCAGCGGCTAAAAACACCGGCAGCCGGGTGCGGCGCGCCTCCAGCAGGGTGTAACGCGAAATGGCCAGTATTTGATGCATGGATATTGCAGTATAGCCAAGACCAGGAGCTCGTAACAGAATGAATACCGCGATAGCCGCCGAAGACAAGCTGCCAATCCGTAACCGCGGCTTCATCGCCACGCACGCGCATTGGTGGCTGGGGCTGATGCTGCTCGCGCTGCATGCGGGCATCGCCTGGGGCATTGATACGCCGTGGGCGCCGGCATTTCTGCTGGTGCATTTCGGATTGTTTCTGATCTGGCAGCCGCTCTGGCGCGGCGAGGGCAAAGTCGAACCGCGACACGCATTTCTGGTCATCATCGTGGGCTTGCTGTTGTCGGTGCTGCACAACTGGTGGTTGATCGCGTTGTGGCTTGCGGTACTGACCGGACTGATCGGCGGCAGCGTGCCCGGCATGGGAGGCCAACGCCAGCGCAGCGTGTCATTGCTGGCCGCGCTGTATTTTTTGTCGCTGCTGCTCATGTGGGTAGTGCCGCATCTGTCGGGCGGGTCTTCAGTGGACGTGTGGACTGCCGCGCTGGTACGTTACGGCTTGCCGGCGATCCCCGTGCTGATTCTGTTTTTACGCATTGATCCGCCGCGCGCCGAAACACGCATCGCGGTCGATCTGTTTTATAGCCTGATGCTGTTCCTGCTGGTGGCGGCGCTGGTGCTCGGCAGTTTTGTCATCATGCAGTTGAATCAGGGGCAATACGTGGTGGCGCTGGCGCAGGCGCTGATGGTAATTGCGCTGGTGCTGGTCGGGCTGTCGTGGCTGTGGAATCCCACCGCGGGCTTTGCCGGCGTCAACCAGTTGCTGTCGCGCTATCTGCTGAGTGTCGGGCTGCCGTTTGAACAATGGGTGCAGCAACTGGCGGCGCTGGCCGAGCGCGAGACCGAACCGCGAACATTTCTGGATGCCGCACTCCAGCACATGCTTGCGCTGCCGTGGATTATCGGCCTGCGATGGGAAACACGCTCCGGCACGGGACACTATGGCCGGCTTGATGAGCATTTCGCGAATTTCACACAGGGCGAACTCAGTCTGCGCATCCACACGCGCTGGGCGCTGTCACCCGCCATGCTGCTGCATCTGAAATTGCTGGCGCAGATGGTGGGGCACTTTTACGCCGCCAAGGAACGCGAGCAACTGCAGCGGCAAAATGCCTACACCCAGGCCATTTACGAGACCGGCTCGCGTCTGACGCACGATGTCAAAAATCTGCTGCAATCGCTACGCTCACTGTGCGCGGCCGCCGAAAGCAGCGAGCCCGCGCAGTCCGGCGAATTACAGGCGTTGATGCAACGGCAACTGCCGCAGATTACGCAGCGGCTGAACACCACCCTCGACAAGCTGCGCGCACCCGACCGCACGGAGTCGCAGCGCACGCGATCGGCGGTGTGGTGGCCGGGACTGCAACACCGGTACGCGCATCGCAAAGTCACCTTTGCGCTGGAAGGCGACTTGGCCGCGCACGAGCTTCCTTCTGAAATGTTCGACAGCGTCGCCGACAACCTGATTGAAAATGCACTCAGAAAAGAGGCGGACGTAACCGTGACCTTTGCACCAGCGCACGCCACGCTGCACGTGGCCGACACCGGCGCCGCTATTGCGCAAGGGCTGGCGGCACAACTGTTTGCCGCGCCGGTCGCATCCCGTTCGGGGCTCGGCGTCGGCCTCTATCACGCCGCCAAACAGGCGACGCAATCGGGCTACACCCTGACGCTCGCCGAGAATCGTCACTGCAGCGTGCTGTTTGTACTGGCACCCGCGAAGGATACCGCCTAGAAAAAATCTATTTAAAAACAATTAGTTAGGATTATTTTTCGCACCGGCGCCGGTAGCGCCGCAGCCACCGCGTCGGCGATCGGCAACCAGCGGGTGCAAGGCGGGCCGGACGCTCTGGCTTTTTTCACGGCGGTTCGTTTCAACGGGATTCGTTTCACCTGCACCGCAAGCACTTCAATATCCAGTTTGAAGTGGGTAAAACCGTGCGTGACCGGCGACAGCTTCTTGATGGAAGTGACCGTAAGCCCGTAGCGTTCGCGGCACAGCATACGCACTTCATCCGGGTCACGTGCATCGGTCATTTCCGGCAGTGACCACAAGCCGCCCCAGATGCCTCGCGGCGCGCGCTGTTCCAGCAGTATTTCGCCTGCATGGCGCAACAGCAACATCACCGTAGTGCGTTGCGGCAGCACGCGGCTGGGCTTGCGGCCGGGCAATTGGTCCACCACGTCTTTCGAGAGGGCAACACAATCCGCGCGCACGGGACACTGCTCGCACTTGGGCGCGGCACGCGAACATACCGTCGCGCCCAAATCCATCAGTCCCTGCGTATACGCAACGATATCGCGCGCCGGCAACAGCGATTCAGCATTGCGCCACAATTTTTCATGCACACGCGCTTCACCGGGATAGCCGCGCACGCCACCGTGGCGCGCCAGCACGCGCTTCACATTGCCATCGAGAATGGCATGACGTCCGCCGTAGGCAAACACGCAAATCGCCGCTGCGGTGGATCGCCCTATTCCGGGCAGTGTCTGCACCGTTTCGGGATCATGGGGAATGCGGCCGCCATGCGTGTCAACGATGCGGCGCGCCGCCTGGTGCAAATTGCGCGCACGCGAGTAGTAACCCAACCCGCTCCACAGCGTGAGCACGTCATCGAGCGGCGCTTGCGCCAGCGAGCGCACGGTGGGAAAGCGTCGCAGAAAACGCTCGTAATAAGGAATGACCGTAGCGACCTGCGTCTGCTGCAACATGATCTCGGACAACCAGATCGCGTAAGCATCGCGCGACCGCTGCCACGGTAAGCCGTGCCGACCGTGGCGTTTCTGCCAGGCAACCAGCCGCGACGCAAAGGTGCGGCCGCTCATCTACCACTCACCTTCCACTCACCTTCCACTCACCTTCCAAAAAGCCCCTTGAGCGCGTCCTTGGCAGCGTCGCGGTTCGACTTGGGCGCTTCCGCTGCGCCGGGCTTGGCCTCTGGCGCCCCTGGCGCCCCAGGTGCCGCGTCCTTCTTGCCGCCCAACAAACTTTCCAGTTTGCCTTTGATTTTTTCTTCCGCCTGCTGTTTGACCGTATCCGTCAGCATGGCGTTGAAATCCAGACCAAACGATGGCGCGGCTAACGGTCCGGTGGCACGCACCGGCACCGTGATGCCTTTGAGGTCACTGGTGGCGCGTCCGTCCTGCCCCTTGGAAGTAGCCACCAGCGACGCCTTCACCAGATAGTTGATCGAGTCCTCGCCGATGTTGATGTCACCTGCGCCCGCGACACGCAACAACGGCGACTTCATCGTCAGATCATTGTTGCTGGCCACGCCGTTGCGTATGGCAAAGGTGCCGGACATTTCGGAAAAATCGGTCTTCTGACTTTTGTCCGCAGCTTGTGTCTGCTGGCCCTTGAGCGACCCCAGCTTCGCCTGTGCATTGCGTATGGTGCCGGCCACGTCGATGCCCTTGATCGCGCCGTCGCGCAGATTGACGGATGCGCCGCCGTTCAGTGCGCGCTTGAGCGCACCCACGGTGGCGCCGCGCGTGGTGACATCAAGGTTGACCGTGCCATTGCCTTCCAGCGTGTCTTTGTTCGCCAGGTCTTTGAGCAGCGGCCCGATGGCCACGCCGTTTAAATTCTGTTTGATCGCGAACGACGGCACCGCTTCGGCGGCGTTGACCGACAACGCGCCGTTCATCGACCCTTGATACAGATTAGCCGATAACGGACTGACCTCGACACGCCCGCCGTTCGCCTTGAATTCGAGGCGCACATTGGACGCCTTGAGATTGGACGCCTTGAGCGAGCCGATACGCAGCTTGCCGTTGGCGCGCAACGAGCGCAATGCGGTCAGGTCAATCGGTACATCGCCGCCGCCCTTGCCACCCGCCTGCGCGCCGCCCCCCTGTGGAGCGTAGCGATCCAGATCCAACTGATCGATATCCACATCAAACGTCACGCCCGGCGGCACAAACCCGTTCACGCTGACCACCGCCTTGATCGTGCTATCGGCAACTTTGCCCGCCAGATTCGCCTGCACCTGTTGCTTGGAGCCGTTCACACTGGCGCTGCCGTTCAGGCTGCCGCTGATGCTTTTGCCGGGCAGATTAGGCCCGGTCGCGGTGACGTTGATGCCCAACTGCGGCAAACTGATCTGCTGTGTCTGAAAATTGCCCGACAGCGGGGATGTAACCTTTGCCTTGATGGTCTGATCGCCCTGCTTAATGTCGAGATCAAGCGTCATCCCCGCCGACTTGAATGCCGCTGCGGTGCCTTCGATGGCCGGCAGCACCACGTTGGCGATCGTCACGCCGCCCGGGCCGGTAATTTTTGCGACAACCGTCACCTTGTCACCGATGGCTTTGTCCTTGGTAATTTGCAACTTGGGCGCTTCGAACTTGATATCCAGATTGTCTTTACCGCTGACACCGGTCATCGCCACCGCCAGCTTATCGGTGGTCAACTCACCCGCCTTGAGTTTTGCCAGCACGCCGCCGGTTGCCTTGATTGTCAAGTTGTTCAGATCAGCCGCTGAGCCTTTGGCGTCCAGCCCCATGTCCTGCAACGAAAATACTTGCTGTTCGAGATCAAACGTCAGCTTTGTTTTCAGCGAAATACCGAGATCCACTTTGGGCTTGTTGCCTTTGACCGTCATCGACAGATCGATCTTGCCCGGCACGTTGGGCGCGATGCGTCCAGTCTTGAGGTTCACATTCGACAGCGCATATTGCGCGCCCTGCGCTTCATCGCGATAGGTCAGCGCCGCAGTTTCAACCACCACATGATCGATATCAAATTCAAACTGCTCCTGCTTTTTCTCTTCCTTCGACAGCAAATCGTCGATGTTCATGCGCCCGTCCTTGAATTTGACGATGGTAGCGCGCACACCTTTAATTTCCACCTCATCGACCACCAGCTTCTTCGACAGCAACGGCATCAATTTGAGTGACACGCGCAAGCTATCGACCGCAGCAAATTCTTTGTCGCTTTTGAATTCGGACAGAGAAATTTTTCCGAGATCGGCGCCGATACTGGGCCAGAACTTGAGTTTGATATCACCCTCCAGCTTCAGATCGCGCTGCTTCTTGTCCTTCACCATCTGGATAACCTGCGGCTTGTAGCTGTTGGGGTTAAACGTTGCCGCGATGTATGCCACGACGCCACCCACCACCACAATCAAACCTCCGCACGCGATCAGCAGGTACTTAACGATTTTCATAGAATTGCTCCATGGACGGTACATTCGGGACCACCAACACCGCTAACCCTATCGCTACAGCCACAGTGGGTCAATTGCCTGCCACGCTGAAGGTGTTAAATGATTGTAAACAGTGCCACAGTACGACAGACATCCACAAGACGGGTTCACTCGCGGCGCACTCGGGTGGCAAAATGACTCGCGTGCGTGAAATGACGTGACAGTGCGCGAACGTGAATGTGGAGCGGGTGAAGGGAATCGAACCCTCGTATGCAGCTTGGGAA
>JAYVQD010000311.1:0-6524 GCA_043777275.1 Nitrosomonadales bacterium | reverse complement strand
CGGCGGCGATGATGGCGGGTTTTTTGGCAGCAGCGAGAAATTTCGCGTAGGCCGCAACCTGAGATTCATCCAGTGACGCCAGCACCGCAGGCGTGACCGCCGAGGGTTTTGCGTTGATGTCGGTTTCCAGCAAGTCAGGTGGGCAGATCAGCGCCACCGGGCCGTACGGCGGCGTCATTGCGGTGCGCAGCGCGCGGCGGATATTGGCGGCGGCATCAAAGGTGGTGTTGAGCACGAACACGGCCTTGCACACCGCGCCCGCCATTTTTTCCACCGGCCCCCACAGAATCGGATGGGTGTGCAAAAAGCGCCGGTCTTGTCCGCCCACCAGCACCAGCAGCGGTGTGCCGGCGATGCCTGCGGTGTAGAGCGTGCCCATGCCGTTGCCCAGGCCCGGCGCGACATGCAGATTAACCACGCCGAGTGAGCGCGTGGCGCGCGCGTAGCCGTCGGCCATCGGCACGGCGGATACTTCTGACAGCGCGACCACGTATTTCAATTTTTTGCGTTGCTCGCACGCCTTGACCAGCGGCAACTCGGTGGTGCCGGGGTTGCCGAAGATATGGGAGACGCCGTTGTGTTCCAGCGTTTGCAGCAGGTATTCAGATATTTTCATCTAAAAAAAATAGTTATAGTGTTTATGAGGTTCGCGTTGTTTAGTCCGCGCGCATGCCGCTGTCTTTGACGACTTTCGCCCAGCGTTTGGCTTCGGATTGAATGAAGGCGCGAAATTCTGCGGGTGAATTGGCGACGACACTGGTGGCGTCTTTGGTGAAGCGCTCCACCAGATCGGGCGTGCGCGCTGCTTTGACGACGATACTGTTGAGGGTGGTGAGCAGCGCGGCGGGCGTGGAAGCCGGTGCCAGCACGCCCACCCAACTGGCGAAATCGTAGCCGGGCACGGCTTCGGCGGCGGCAGGAATCTGCGGCAGCGCGGGCAGACGTTTGGGGCTGGTGATCGCCAGCGCGCGCATGCGCCCCGCGTTGACGTGCGGCATCACGGCGCTCATCGCGAGCGCGCTCAAATCGGCTTCGCCCCCCAGCACCGCTGTCAGCGCGGGGCCGCCGCCCTTGTAGGGTATGTGCAGCATTTTTACGCCCGCGATGCCGGCGAATAATTCGACTGCGACATGCAGATTGCTGGCATTGCCGGACGAGGAGTAGGTGATTTTTCCGGGTTGCGCTTTGGCCACGGCGATCAGCTCCCTGATCGATTTCGCGGGCACTGACGGATGCACCACCAGCAGGTACGGCGATGTAACCACCAGAGAAACCGGCGCCAAATCCTTTTCATAGTCGTACGACATTTTGCCCAGCATCGACGGGTTGATGACCATCGGCAGCGATTGCAGCAGCAGCGTGTAACCATCGCCGGGACTGCGCGCCACCATCTCACTGCCTACGCTGGTGAGGCCGCCGGTGCGGTTATCAATGATCACCGTCTGCCCGGTTTGCTCGGTCATCTTTTGGCCGAGCAGGCGGCCGACCACATCGATAATGCCGCCGGGCGGTGCGGGCACGATCATGCGGATGGGTTTGGCGGGATAGGCCTGTGCAGCGCCGGTCGCAGCGGTTTGCGCGTGCGCCGCGCCGGCGAGCAGCAGAAGTGTTGCAACCAGAAGTTTTTTCATTTCACGATTCACCTTTCAGATTTTACCGCGCAAGCACCGCTTGCGCCACATCCAGCCGCGTGCCGATCCATACTTCATTGCTCTTGCTCGCGGCTTCAATGATTTTTTCATGGTAGTACGCGCCGCGCGGTCGACCGAAAATATGCGCGTGCGAGGTGACATCGATGATTGCCGGGCCGCGCTCATGCTTGAGCAAAATGTTCAGATGCTCTTCAAACGTATCCAGCATGGCGCGCGGCGGCGTGCCGTACTTCATCGAGGGCATGTCGTTCACGTCGGTGGAGAGCGGTATCGCCACGATTTTTTTCTCATTGGCGTTCTCTCCGTGCGTTTCCACCCACGGCAGATCGTCCGCCAGCGTGTCGCCGTACCACACCAGGCCGGCTTCAGTCAGCAGGCGCGATGAATTGGCGCTGGGGGTGGCGCGCGGGCTTAGCCAGCCTTTGACTGCTTTGCCGGAAACGTTTTGCAGCAGATCGGTGCAGCGCCGGATGTTCTGGCGTTCTTCGTCTTCCGGCAACATCGCGGGCATCACATCCATGGTGTAGGAGTGCGACACAATTTCATGCCCGGCATCGCCGACGGCCTTGACGGTAGCGGGCGAACGCTCGGCAAGGATGGCGCTGGTCATCACGCTGGCTTTCACGTTATAGCGCGCGAACGATTCCATCAAGCGATAGATGCCGCGCGACGCGCCATACGCTGCCCACGAGATCGCGGTGTTATCCAGCACGCCGTGCGGCAGCGGATTGCCCATCGGGCTGATGCCGGGCGCTTTGCCGTCGGACCACGCTTCGAGGCAAACGTTGAAGATCACGGCGATGCGTTTGTTGCCGGGCCATAGCCACGAAGAATTCCATGGAGAGTTATTCATAAGTATTTGTTTTTAAACTACTTTTTAAATCCGATGAGTTGCATCAGTTTGGCGAGTTCGGCATCTTCTTTCGCGATCAACGCACCGAATTCTGCCGCGGGCATGAACGCCGGTTTGACGAATAATTTTTCGCTGGCACTGACGAACTCCGCGCTTTGCACGGTTTGGCGAATCGCGTTTTCCAGCATCGCGATTACCGCCTTGGGCGTGCCCTTGGGCACCGCAACGCCGCGCCACGCATCAAGTGCCACTTTGTGACCGAGTTCCAGCGCCGTGGGCACATCCCAGGAACGCGCGGCGCATGTTTTGCGTCCAGACGCCGGCGGCGAGGCCGAACACCACGTCGTTGCCGATCTCGACAGCTTCTGCTTCGTCCTTGAACGGGATCACCGACAGCACCGGGCCGAACACTTCTTCCTGCGCGATGCGCATGCTGTTTTTGGCACCGCCGAAGATCGTGGGTTCGACAAACCAGCCGTTGCCGCATTCGGGGCGTGTCGCTTTGGCGCCGCCGAGCAACGTTTGCGCGCCTTCTTCCTTAGCGATATCGAGGTATTTGAGAATTTTTTCGTATTGCGGTTTGTTGGTGACCGGGCCGACTTGCGTGTCGAGGCTCATCGGGTCGCCCATGCGCGCGGTACTGGCGAATGCAACGAGTTTTTCTACAAATTGATCGTGGATGCTTTGCTGCACCAGCAGACGTGAACCGGCGATGCAGGTTTGCCCGGTGGCGGCGAAGACGCCGGAGATCACGCTTTTCACCGCGTTGTCGAGATGCGCGTCATCAAACACGATGTTGGGCGACTTGCTGCCGAGTTCCATGCTGACTTTTTTAAGCCCGCGCGCGGCGGCTTCGTAAATTTTGGTGCCGGTGGCATCCGAGCCGGTGAAAGCGACTTTGGCGACCAGCGGATGCTCCACCAGCGGCGTGCCGACTTCTGCGCCGAAGCCGGTGACTACGTTCACCACGCCAGGCGGAAAGCCGGTCGCTTCGACGAGCTTCATAAACTCCAGCGCAGAAGCCGAGGTATTCCGACGGTTTGATGACGACGGTGTTGCCTGCGGCCAGCGCGGGCGCCAACTTCCATGCGATCAGCAGCAGCGGCGAATTCCACGGAATGATCATCGCGATCACACCCAACGGCTCGTGGCGCGTGAAGTTGAAGGTGTTGGGCTTGTCGATCGGCATCACCACGCCTTCGATCTTGTCGGCCAGCCCACCGAAGTAGTAATACCACTGCGCCATGTAGGCGGTTTGCGCACTCATCTCGGCGTAGAGCTTGCCGTTGTCCCTGACTTCGATCTCAGCGAGGAATTTGGATTTCTCGGTGATGAGGTCGCCGAGTTTTCGCAGCAGCGCTCCGCGTTGGGTGGCGTTGTATTTGGGCCATGCGCCGGTGATGTAGGCTTTGCGCGCGGCTTGTACTGCGCGGTCGGCGTCCTGCGCATTGCCGCGCGGGATCAACGCCCAGGGTTTGCCGAGGAAAGGGTTGTCGCTTTCGAAGGTTGCGGCGGAAGCGGCGTTTGTCCACTTTCCGTCTATGTACATCTGGTATTTCGTCAGGGTTGAGGCAGGCGTATCCACGGTCGATTTCCCCAAAAAGTTTCCCTCAACCCCGACCCTTGTCCCGGTGGGGGCAGGGGGCTGGGGTCAGAGAGTGTTGTTGACTGTCAGTCAAATGCCTTCGCGCCCAACAGCGCCTCGCGAAAGCGGTTCTTGATATGCACGCCATCACGCAGCCGGATCGACAGCGGATAGCGGTTGGCATTCACTTTGATATCCAGAAACACCGGCCCGGGTTTGTTGTAAAGCATGGGTATCCAGTTCTTCACTTCCGCCAGTGTAGACACAGTGCCCGTCGCTACGAACCCGGCGGCTTTCGCTACACCGGCGAGATCAACCCCACGGCTGGTGTGGGTAGGCTGCATGCCGGTTTCGCTGTAGAGCTCGTTGTCGATGACGACGATGGACAGATTGCGGATTTTTTCCGCGCCGATGGTGGCGAGCGAACCCAGGCCCATCAGCATTTCGCCGTCGCCGGTGATGACCAGCACGCGGCGTTTGGGTTGTGCGAGTGCCAGGCCGACGCCGATCATCGCAGCGCCGCCCATGCCGCCCCACATATAGTAATTGTTCGGGTGATCCAGCGTGCCCGCGTCGTAGCACGACGAACCGAGGCCGGTAACGAGCAGGGCATCGCCGCGTTCCGTCAATATGGTTTTAACCGCCGCGCGGCGGTCCAGTGTGGATTTTTTAGGGGTTGCCATATTATTTGCTCCAGTCCTTGAATCCGACCACGCGCTGGCCGATTAACACTGCCACCGGGCGGCAGGTTTGAAAGGCCATCATGGCTGCGGCGAATACGGTTTCGCCTACCATTGCGCCGTCGTTGACGTGCTGCGTTACCACGCCCACGTCGTCGAGCACTTTGGCGGTGCTTTGCCCCATCGGCAATTGCCACGGATTGAATTCGCCCCACTCGCCGCGCATGGTGACCACGGTGAGTAGCGGAAAGCGGCACTCGCGGATAGTGCCCAGCATGTTGATGCAGTTGCCGACGCCGGAACTTTGCATCAAGAGCGCGCCGCGATCGCCGCCCAGCCACGAACCGGCGAGCATGGCGACGCCTTCTTCTTCGGTGGTGAGCGAAATGGCTTTCATCGATTTGTCGGTATGACAGCTTTTAATCAACTGCGTGTGGCCCGCGTCAGGCACGTAGGCGATTTGCCGGATGCCGACTTTTTTGAATACGTTATAGATGTCCAGCGGCCAGGCGGGTTTTGCCGGCGTCGCTGTTTTTGTTGCTGCTTTCAAATGAAACCTCCGTTAGAAAAAAACTA
Organism: Nitrosomonadales bacterium; assembly: GCA_043777275.1. Classification (GTDB taxonomy): domain Bacteria; phylum Pseudomonadota; class Gammaproteobacteria; order Burkholderiales; family SG8-41; genus UBA5216. Next base: position 1,178 of record JAYVQD010000311.1, on the reverse strand, counting down.
AAGACGTGCTGAAGTTACGCCATGACGTTATTCGATCCTGGCGCCGGACGACTTAATCACCACCGCCCATTTGGTCAAATCGTCCCTGATGATTTTGGCGAATTCCGCCGGCGTGTTTCCGATCATCACGGTACCGGTCGGCTCGAAACGATGGCGCACTTCCGGCAAAAATAATATGCGGCGTGTTTCCTGGTACAGTTTATCCACCACGGCGGCAGGGGTTTTTGCCGGCGCCAGCATGCCGTACCACAAATCGGTTTCAAAGCCGGCGAGACCCGGTGATTCAGCCACTGCGGGCACGTGAGGCAGCGATGGTGACCGGGTGCGGCTGGTGACGCCGATCACGCGCACTTTGCCGCTATCGATCAACGGCGTGGCGGCCAGTATGCTGACGAACATGAATTTCACCTCGCCGCCGAGCAGCGCAATGGTGGCCGGGCTGCTGCCTTTATAGGGGATGTGCGTCATCTCCAGTTTGGTCATGGTTTTGAGCATCTCGCCTGACAGATGCGCGCCGCCGCCATTGCCCGACGAGCCGTAATTAAATTCACCGGGCTTCGCTTTGATTAGCCCGATGAGATCGGCCACCGATTTTGCCGGCACCGAAGGATGCAGCAGCAACACAAACGGCAACGCCGCCGCTTGCGTGACCGGCGCGAAATCACGCACCGGGTCGTATCCGAGTTTACTCATGTGCGGATTGATGACCAGCGTGGCGTTGGTGTTGAACAGCAGGGTGTAGCCGTCAGCGGGCGCTTTTGCCGCCATGTCGGTGCCGATGTTGCCGTTGCCGCCCGCGCGATTGTCCACCACCACCGGCTGGCCCCAGGTTTCGGTGAAGCGCGCCGCAAGGGTGCGCGCCATCAAATCGGTGCCGCCGCCCGCGGCAAAGGGCACAATGAAGCGTATCGGCTTGAGCGGATAGGCGACCGGCGTCGCGGCTAAGCCCGTGAGCGGCGCGAGCAGGCCGCACGTCAGTGCGACAGTCATTAAGCGGATCATATGCTGTTTGGGGAGATGGAAAACCATAACGGGGGCTGCGTGACGTGCGGGATTCTCACGCCGGACTATACCGCAGATTTTCGTGCGCTTGATGCCACGGCGCTGGCACCGCAGGGGGCGTGCTGGTAAATTGCGTTTATGCAAAGAATAATCCTGGTCGCAGCGATGGTAGCGTT
>JAYVQD010000310.1:0-1708 GCA_043777275.1 Nitrosomonadales bacterium | reverse complement strand
CGGCGACAACGGCGATCTCGGAAAAACGCGTGGCCTGATCCACCGCCAGCTTGCGTAGTTTGACCAGGTCCTCGATCTTGTCGCTGACATTGCTCATGGGCTTTTCGAGCGCCTCGAACGCGTCCTGAAAGCCTTTTAGTTTCGGCGATGCTTTTTCGCTGTCTGCTGCCACCGCGATCAGTTCCTCTGCGGAACGGATGTAGGCTTCGAGCGGGCCCTGCATGGATTTCAAACTGGCTCGCACTTCGAGGTCGAGGTCGAGTTTATTGTTCGCTTCGATACGGGCCTTGAAGTTGGCGGCGTGCTCGGCAAATTCTTTCAGCACTTCTTTGATATGCGCGGTGTCACCGCGCCCGCCCGCGAGCACCGCTTCGTACACGTCGCCGCGCAACGCATCGTGCATCATGTCGGCTTCGCCGTGATTGCGCAGCGCCGCGGTGAGTATCGTATTGGCCTCCAGCGCCACATCCACCTTGCGCTTGGAGTACACGCTTAACGCACCGACGATCAGCACCAGCAATATCCCGGTCATGCCGAGCACGATCAATTGCGTCCGAATTTTCATTAAACCGCTCCCCTATTCAATCAACAACGTCTTGGATCAGGATGAACCGATGTCGCCGTGGTTATCCAATCCGATCAACCACCGCAGAAAGTCCCCGGCAAGCGATACCGGATGCGCGGCAGTACAATATCAGAGAACGGGTAGTTGGATGTCGTCGCCAAACACGGGGTTTACAAAGTTTTTGCACTTTTGAGGATGACAAAACCCCTCAAATCATCCCGTAAGTGTCATCCGTCGTTTTTTTAATTGGTTTTGACTTTAGGCGCGACGGCTGCGGCACTGACTATGGCGGCGCGCGGCAGCTACCCGCTCAGAACGGCAAGCCTATCAGCGCTTTGAATACCCGTTCACCACGATTTCGTCGGGGGCTGCGCGAACGGACGGCATTTACATGCCCGCGCTTACAGCGGTAGCGAGAGTCAAAGCACGTAGCATAGTCATGTTCACGATAGGCATTCTCGCAGGTATTATTGCCGCGTATACTGAGATGGCATGCATGGAAGTGTCCGAGTAAAATTTATAAAATTTTTCAATGAGTCGCGTATTTTTTGTGGCTGCCGAACGCTGCCTGACGCCGACACGAGCGCGGCGAGCCTGCGCAGGTAGCGGTAAAATGCATCTTCATTACGGGAAATCAAAGCCATGTTCTGCGTTCACCAACTTGTGCATGCCTATGACGGAAAAGACGTGCTGCGTGTCGACGCTTGGCAGGCCGAGCAGGGCGCGCAATGGCTGATGCTGGGGCCTTCGGGCAGCGGCAAAACCACGCTGCTGCATGTGCTGGCGGGTATTTTGCGTCCGTCTTCGGGGCAGGTGACGGTGGCGGAGCAGGATGTGATGGCGTTGTCGCCTTCGGCGCTCGACCGCTTTCGCGGAAAAAATATCGGCATCGTGTTGCAGCGCCTGCATCTGATCGACAGTCTCACGGTGTTTAACAATCTGCTGCTGGCGCAATACATGGCCGGCGAAGCGCAAGACGCGGCGCGTGTGCGTGAAGTGCTGGCGAGTCTTGGTTTGGTCGAGAAGGCGAACGCGCATCCGCATGAACTCTCGCACGGGCAGGCGCAGCGCGTGGCGGTGGCGCGCGCGGTGGTGAATAAGCCGAAGCTGCTACTGGCCGATGAACCGACGTCGAACCTTGAC